>JAUSQB010000147.1 GCA_030652715.1 Rugosibacter sp. | reverse complement strand
AGGATCGCATAAAAAGGGTGAAGCTTACAAAGCGCAAGGCAAGGGGGATTGTGTTGATTGCAGTATTTGTGTCCAGGTGTGTCCGACAGGCATTGATATACGCAAGGGGTTGCAATACGAATGCATAGGCTGCGCTGCTTGCATTGATGCGTGTGATCAGGTCATGGGAAAGATGGGGACACCCAAGGGCTTGATTCGCTACTCAACCGAACATGCTATTGAGTCCAAATGGGGTTGGAAAGAAATTATTCGCCATATCGTCCGGCCGCGCGTCCTGGTTTATACCGCTGTTCTATGGGCGATTATTGCTGCCTTTATCTGGGGGCTGGCTACCAAGTCGCCGCTACGCGTGGATGTGATTCGTGATCGTGCCGTGCTGGCACGAGAAGTGGAAGGCGGCATGATTGAAAATGTGTATCGGCTGCATGTGATGAATGTGTCTGAAGCCGCGCACCGCTATGCAATTACAGTGAGCGGTTTGCCCGGGATTGATATGGCGGGCGAGCGTATCATTGAGGTACCGGCTGCTGGTGATCGGACTTTTATGGTTCAGGTGCGTGTGCCGCCTGAAAGTGGCAAGAGAGGTTCCAACGTGATTTATTTCGATGTGAAAGCAATGACCGATGAAAAAACTGCCGTACGCGAAAAGGCGACTTTTCTTCAACCATGAAGAGGATACAAGGCGATTCGCGTAGTCGATCGTGGTACCGCGAACCGTGGCCCTGGATTCTGATGGTTGGCCCTTTCATCGTGGTGGTTGCAGGACTGATTACTGCGTGGATTGCTGTCAAAACTGATGATGGCCTGGTGACGGCGGATTATTACAAAAAAGGTCTGGATATCAATCAAACCCTGGTCAGTAGTGAACAGGCGTCAAAATATGGTTTGACAGCAGGTGTTCGTATTGCGGGCCATGGGTTTTCCATTCGCCTGCAGGCAACGGATCCCGCTTTTGCGTTGCCATCTCTGTTGCTGGTCAGTATTTCGCATCCCACGCGAGCTGGACTGGATCAGGTTTTCCAGTTGCCAGAAACTGACGATATCTATCGTAGCGATACGATACATTTACCGGTTGCCGGTCACTGGCTTGTTTTAATTGAGGATGACAAGAAAACATGGCGTTTATTAGGTAATATCGTTCTGCCAGCCAATGGTGAAATAATCATCGGAGCTAATAAAACAACCAAGTAACCAACTAGAAAAAATGACCAACCCGCTCATTGGCGAGATTATGGTAAACCTGTCACGCGATAACTATCAAAATAATGTTTAATTCCACACAGGGGGGACGCGATGCAAAATATCTTATCCGTGTTATGGCCATCTTTTTTGATTGCCGGTATGGCTGAGGGGGTTTTTTTTACACTGATTGATCCGCAGGAGCTCTATTTGCTTGGGGAGCCTGTGCACTTTTCCCGTCTTGCAACTTATTCCATTGGTTTTTTTTGTTTCTGGACCATTTGTGCAGCCTCCAGTATGGCGACTTGCTATCTTCTCCGCACTGCAAGAGAGCCTGAGGATGCCGATCAGGAAAGATAATGTGCAAGGAAATTGCAAAGTACAGGCAAACTATCTATGGATAATCAGCAGGATTTTGGGTGG
>JAUSQB010000142.1 GCA_030652715.1 Rugosibacter sp. | reverse complement strand
GCCACATAAATCATGCTGGCCGCAGCCAGGGCCAATAAGACAGGCACCGCAGCCTGCATTTGCCCCAGTGCAGCATAAGCCAGCAATGCCCCCACGACCGTCGCCAGGCTCGAGAACAGATTAAACGCCAACGCCCGCGATTTTGAATAGCCTGAATGCAGCAAGATCATGAAGTCACCCACTTCTTGCGGAATTTCATGCGCAGTAATCGCCAATGCCGTGATAATCCCCAGGCGAATATCTTCCATGAAGGCTGCGGCAATGAGGATGCCATCGACAAAATTATGAAAAGTATCCCCCACCATGATCAGCAAACCGCTGCGATTGTTATGATCGCTCTGACTGCCCTTATGGCCGTGCGCATGCGACTCACGATGCTCATGGCCCTCACACGACTCGATGTGACAATGCCGCCAGAGCACTAGTTTTTCTAGCACAAAGAAAATCAGGATGCCGCCCAGCACGGTCGCCGTTGTGCCAACAGCATCGCCATTGGCCGTAATCGCATGAGGCAAAACCTCAAGAAAGGCCGCACCCAGCAATGCACCAATCGCATAACTGATGAGGTGTGATATCCAGTGCACCTTTGCCTTGAAAGCAAAGACTGCGGCGGTCAAGACACTCAATGCGCCACCTGTCAGCGACATGGTGACAATCCAGCTTAAAACTGACATCAATTTATTCCCGATAAAAAACTTCGCAGGCCGAAACCCTGCATGAATGCCGACTGTTGATCTTGCCGGATAACCTGAAAGTATAGCGTCTTTGCCCTGCGGCTTACCGCAGCGTGGTCTCGCTCATGATCTGGTGATAATGCACCAGCCGTCGCGGATGAATCGCCCCGCTGGCAACTGCTGCCTTGACCGCACAATCCGGCTCTGCCAAATGCTTGCAATCACGAAATCGGCACGTCCCCATCAGGGCGCGAAATTCGATAAAACCCGATTCAATTTCCAGTGGCGACAAATGCGCCAGACCAAACGCCTGCACTCCAGGGCAATCAATCAAATGGCCGCCCGTGGGTAACGGGGGCAGGTGATACAGCCGCGCATAGGTGGTGGTATGCTTGCCTGAATCCAGTGCCGTTGAGATTTCACGAATGGCCGCCGCTGCATGCGGCACCAACGCATTGGTCAAGGTGGATTTACCCATGCCCGATTGCCCTACCAGCACTGAGGTTTCCCCCGCCAGAAAAGGCAATAGCGGCGTGGCATCTTCTACAGCAGACAGGGATAACAATGGATAGCCCAATGCCACAAAGGGCGCGAGCAGCCCATGCGCAGCAGGCAAGGCGGCAGTGAGATCGCACTTGTTCAATACAATCAAAGGCCGCAAACCCTCATGTTCGGCCGCGAGCAGCGCGCGCGACAATAATAAATCGCTGAACGAAGGCTCGGTTGCCACCACCAGCACCAATTGAGTGGCATTGGCGGCGATCAGTTTTTGCCGATAGGCATCACTGCGGTACAACAGGCTTTTACGCGGCAGATGGCTGATAATTTGCCCATCCGAGGTGAGTTCAACCACATCGCCCACGGCATACGGGCTTTTTTTTCCCTTGGGAAATCCCTGTGCCAACCGGCCATCGGCGAATTCAACTTCGTAGTGCCGACCAAAAGCGGCAGTAATTGTGCCCTGCTCGCTCAAAGTAAATTACAGCGCAATTTACAGCTCAAATAACGCATCAATTTTTGCCGCACAGATAAAATCATTATCACTCAAGCCACCGGTGGCATGCGTGGTGTAACTCACCTTGCATGCGTTGTAGCTCACGGTCAGATCGGGATGGTGGCCTTCACGATGAGACACCCAGGCCGTCGCATTTACAAATGCCATGGTCTCGTGATAAGTCTTGAATCGGTAGCTTTTAAAAATACGTGGCGGCGAATCCATCTCAAGCGCCCATCCTGAAAGCTTCGCCAATAACTGCTCAGCAGCATTCGTATCCAGCGCCAAAATGCCGCCTTCGCAAGGCACGCAGCAGCGGTTTTTCAGATCAGTCATGGTCAAAGGGATTGCAAGCGTGCAATCCGCTGGCTGGCCGGCGGATGCGAATCGTGAAACAACGAGTAGAGCGGGTCAGGCGTCAGCGTCGCGGCATTATCGCGGTAGAGCTTCACCAAGGCGGAAACGAGATCACGGGCCGCCGTTTGCTTGGCGGCATAGGCATCTGCCGCATACTCGTCGCGCCGCGACAAGGCGGAGGTCAGCGGGGCTAACGGAAACAGAAAAACCGGCAGCACCATGGAAAACAGCAGCAAACCCATCGCAGTATGTGCCGTATTCACCGTGTCACCAGCGCCGACTTTTACGTTTAATCCCGCATAAAACCACGGCTGATCAATCACCTGCCCCAACAGCCACAGTATGGCAAAGCTCATGATGGCCAGTAGCGCAATCCGTTTTAACACATGGCGATGATGATAATGCCCCAGCTCATGCGCGAGCACCGCCTCGATCTCTTGCGGCGCGAGTTTTTCCAGAAGCGTGTCGAAGAAAACGATACGCTTGGCGCGACCAAAACCGGTGAAATACGCATTGCCATGTGCCGACCGCTTTGAGCCGTCCATTACGAACAATCCCGAAGAAGCAAAGCCGCAACGATTCAGCAAGGCTTCGATACGGTCTTTTAGCGCAACATCCGCCAGCGGCGAAAAATTGTTGAACAAAGGCGCTATCACGGTCGGATACAACACCAGAACCAGCAGATTAAAGCTCATCCAGAACAGCCAGACATAAAACCACCAGTTTGCGCCCATCATCTGCATCAGCCACAAAACAGCCAGCAGCAAGGGCGCGCCTATCAGGACAGATAACAAACCGGCTTTAAGCAAATCCGCCAGCCACAGGCGCATCGTCATCTTGTTAAAGCCAAACGACGCTTCCAGCCGAAACGTACGGTACAGGCTCATCGGCAAGCCAATCACAAAGCCCACCAACGCGAAACTGGCAAACAGTGCCAGATCATGCGCATACCCTGCGCCCAGCCAAGCGCGCAACCCGGTGTCAATCGCCTGCAACAACCCGCCCATCGTGAATATCAGCAACAGCACCGCACCAATGACGATCTCGATCAGCCCCAAACGCCCTTTAGCCACGGTGTAATCGGCGGCGCGCTCATGATCAGCCGGGGTGATTTGGGCAGCAAATTCCGCAGGCACTTCTTTCCGGCACGCACGCACATGGCGCATATGCCGCACCCCCAGCCATAACTGAAGCGCGGTTGACAGCACTAGCGCTGCCAGAAAAATAATCGTGAATAATGAAGTAGTCATGAGAAAATGATGAAGAGGCTCGGCCTTTCGCTCATTTTATACGCATCCTCGTACATAACTCCGACACAACCTCATGAATCTGCTTCGCACACTGGTCACTGTCAGCGGCATGACCCTGCTCTCCCGCATTCTCGGCTTCGTGCGCGATTTTGTCATCGCGCGCAGTTTTGGCGCCGGCCCGCTGACCGATGCCTTTTTCGTCGCATTCCGCCTGCCCAATCTGTTGCGCCGCTTGTTTGCCGAAG
>JAUSQB010000119.1 GCA_030652715.1 Rugosibacter sp. | reverse complement strand
TCTGACCGTGTGTCACCCCAGACTGCCCCGCTAAACCAATCCAGCACCAGGAAGGGAAGCAGCCACCGCTTCAATCCGGTACGGTACGGAAGCTTTGACATTTTTTGCGGATTCGTCATCGCAATTTCACCTCAACGGAGTGCTGGGTTGCTCGCTCAGGGAGTAAATCACCAGTTTGAGCACGGCATCCGGATGGGCAGAAACCTCTGAAACACTCAGACTGGCCTCGGACCAGAACAGACGATTCGGGTATTTCTGCAAATTTTCCAGGTAGGACAACAGCGCCATGTAATTCCCCTTGACACTGACTTCAATACCCTGCTTATAAAGAACCTTGCGCACTCCATTCACCTCCCCGGCTGCCTTGTTCTCGGGCATGTAGAATGTTGCCACCGGCAAGGTCTTGAGCGCTACCAATGTCAGCCCGGGGCTAGCGCCTAGCAGTTCTCTCACCAGGGCGCCTACCTGCGAGGTAGTGGCGTCGGTTTGTCCATAAAACGCAGCAGCATCCGCAATTTGCTTTTTAAGCGCATCAAAGGTGATCTGATCTTCGGCCATCTGAGCGGCACTCTTCGCCGCATCGATTTCCAGCTCGGCCAAAGTCTTGTTGGTTGCGGCCAACTCTGTCATATGGTTCTTGTCCAACTGCCGCAAAGCATTTATCTTTTTTTGCTGTGGCCCCAGCAGTACCATATCAACGATGAAATACAGAATAGCCGCTACCGCCACTACAGCCAGCAGACGCTCACGCAGGCTCAACCTGGTAAACTTGGCTATCGATAGAGTGAGAAAATTCATCGTTTGATTACACGTCGATCAATACAGATTGAACGCCACAGCAGTAAGCTGAGCGTTTGTATCTTCCGGCTTGCCAACAGATACAGGAGATAGTTCCAACGCGGTAAATTGCACGCCATCATCGGCAAAAAGGGTATTCAGTCGCTGGACATAGCGCATCACTGATTCCTTGCGCAGGGCATGACCGCCTATGCGTACCGATTTACCCGTCTTATCGACCGTCACACTGGTCAGCCACAGCCCGTCTTCGGCAAGAGTTGTCAGCAAGGAGAAATGCCGAGCATACCCTTGCGTGCTCCCCAAAGCATCTGCCAAGGTCAACAAGTTCTGCGCCGCATCCGCCTGCGGCGTGAGGACGGCAATTTCGGCAGCCAAGCCTGCCCCGGGTCGCAGTATTTGCGCCTGCAACCTGGCTTGTGCATGCTGCAACTGCAGCGCACTGGCCGCTTCAGCCGCCTGCGCCGCAACAACATCGCCCTGCCTCATGCCCCAGAAACCCAATAACAAGAATAGAACCAGCCCCAGTGCTGCCAGCGCTATCCGTAAGGAACCATCTCCACGCTTCCTCGCTACCAGCAGGTTGATTTGCTGACTCATGCCTTGTTCTCCATGAATTGCAATGCTGCACCCAGCGCAAAGAAATAGGGGGCCTGATTTTCTCTCAAGGCGAGCTCTGGCGTCTGGGAAAAATCGAAGATGGAGGCAAGATCAAGCGCCTCTACAGGCACCTGAATATGCTGAGAGATAAAATCTCCCATATCCGGATAGGCGGGCATTGGTGCCATCAGGAGGCGGTTGATGTCGATGAACTGCAGGTTACGGCTGATGAAATCCAGTGAGCGCTGGACTTGAAGCACAATCCGTTCGCATGCGCGCTCCTCCTCTATGGGGGCGTGAGCGGCATCGGTGAGCGGGGCAACGAACAGGGACTCTTCGACAAAGCGATCAAGATAAAGCTCGCCGTTGAAGGTCGCAGTGAAATATACTCCGTGCTTGCCGATTGAAAGCAGGCCTGTCCCTTCGCCTGGCCCCCCCCCCAGCACTGCGATATTGCGTTGTGCCGTCTCGCGTACACTGATGGCCTGCAAGGGAACTTTAGCCTGTTGAAAAAGAGCGCTATACCACGCGACGATTTCGCTTTTGACTACCACGACGTACATCTGCGGAGGGCGGTTCGGCAACAGCGTTACGGTGGGAATTTTCATCCAGGCAATATTCGCTTCGTCCACCGGATAATCGATCAAGGTGCTGATCGACCAGCGCATGCTCTGCTCAAACTCGTCAGGCTGCACCGTCGGCTCTTGAACCACCAGGAGATTGTATTCCTTGCGACTGAGTGGCAATGTCCAAGGACATCCGGGCACGGAGATTTTCCTGGCAAGCCTTATCAGCGTATCGGCATCAAGCCGCTGCCCCGGCATGGCCCCACATTTAACCACGCGGGGCTTGTCGCCCGGCGTCCGAGGCGCCAGCACGCTGACACCATGCACGCCATCCGAACCAACATCGATGGCAGTCCAGCCCGCATCCTTTTTTTTTCCTAGCCAGCCTAGCATGGTGATATTTGGATAGCAGTTGTTGCGTTAGAGGGCATTGTGCCGCGAAAAAAATAATACCATGATAATACGTTTGAGAGATACTCAATTTTCGCGTCATGCAGTAAATCAATTACCGACCATCACTACCCACCATATTTATTTGGCAACCTTTTCCATGAGCATAGAAAGCATCGTTAGCCATATGGTAGAGTGATATGATTGGTTATTTATTTATGCGCTCCCAACCTGGAGCCAATCGCAACGGGATATTGCGGCACGGGAGAAATATGTGACTGGGGTTGCGGTCTTTTTTTGTTGCATCTTTATTTGAGGAGAAAATCATGCGCAAGTTTGCAAACACCATTGCCGTCAAGCCGACCGGCTTCACCCTGATCGAACTGGTCATCGTCATCGTCATTATCGGCATTCTGGCGGCGGTAGCGATTCCCAATCTAACCGGTACCAAAGACGAAGCCACAGCTGCGGCCCGCACGGCAATCCTGGGCGCAGTCAAGAGCGCATGGGGATCGGCCTATGCGGTTCACAAGACAGCGCCAACCGGTACACAAGTTGCGGCACAAATGCTCGATCCGACATGTGACGGTACTACCTGCGGCGACGCAAAGATTACATTAGGTGCTGGCATCATTGCCAAACCGTCGGATATCACTTGCTCTAACTGCACAGCAGCTACCATTAACAATTAACGAGTAATGGCATCTGTTTTCCTAAAGCAAATGCTGTGTCTTGATTGAAGTTAAAGGATGCACCTGGATTGAAATGACCGGTAACCGCCAGTCTGCTTCGTGCAACTGGCGGTGAGTCATCGCAACAGTGGGAATAAGCAATGAGAATTCGCTGCATCTCGTGGTTCAAATGACGATAAGACACTCTTCTTAGGTGGTGGCAGTGATCAAGCATACCTTTTCCGATAGCCGAGGACGCGGCTTCAGCTTGATCGAGTTTGTCATCGTCATCATCGTGATCGGCATTCTCTCTGCCGTGGTGATAACGAATATCAGCGCCAAGGCCCAGCACAGCGTCACCGCCCAAGCGGATCAGTTTCGCCGCAATCTTTCGCACATCCAGCTTCTGGCCATTAGCCAGGGGGCCAGATTAAAACTGACGGTAGCGGCAGACGGCGCAAGCTATACAGTATCCACTTGCGCCACATCCACATGCTCTAGCAGCAGCATGCTGGTAGATCCGGCGACCGGGCTGAATTTCAGCGTGGCATTAACCGATGGCGTAACACTCTCGCCAGCCAACGACACCCTTGATTTCGACAGCCTGGGCCGACCGCAATCCGGCGGCAGCCTGATCGCCACCATTCCCGCTCGCAGCTACACGCTAATTGGCAGCGGCCGCAGCGTCTCGGTCACCGTGCTGCCGATCACGGGCTTTGCCCAGACGATTTATTGAAATGCACGCAAATCGACAACCAGGCTTCACCCTGATCGAACTGGTGGTCGTGATGATCGTCATCAGCGTCGGCCTGCTCGGCCTGACCTCGCTGTTCAGCAACACCTCCAAATCCCTGTCCACCAACGAAATTCTGCAGCAGGCGACTCAGTATGCCCAAGAATGCGCCGAGAGCGCGATGGCGAAACGGCGGGCCCTCGGGTTCGCCTGGTTCGCAAGCAACAGCTTTAGTTGCGGTAGCAATCCCGACGGTTTCACCCGCACGGTAACTGTGGGCAACACTTATAACGGCACCGGCACAGGCAGCGACCCCTGTCCTGGCGGGGTCAATAATTGCCGTAATATCGCCATCACGGCGACCAGTACCGCGAATACCGCACTGTCCTCCTCCATCACTGTCATGCTGGTGAAGTACTGATGAGGCCGGACATGCCACGGACACGCGGATTCTCACTGGTCGAACTGGTCATTGTCATCATCGTCATCGGCATCATGGCGGCAGTGTTGTCACCGCTGATGCTGTCCAGCCTGCGAGCCTACGACACTACCCTGGGCAACGTGGTGGTGCTGGACAAGCTGCGCTACGCCACCGAACGACTCGCGCGCGAGATCCGCGAGGTGAACTACAATTCCAATACTGGTTTTGCCTTTACCAGCATGGACGCGAATGCCACAACGTTCACGCGAACCTTCTACAACTCAAGCGGCACAGCCACATTGGCCACTGTCACTGTAGGCAATACCGGCTCTGCCGTGACCTTGGCCTATTCGACACCCGCAGTCGCGGCGCAGATACTGACGGACGAACTCGGCAACAACAGCAACCTGGTATTTTCCTATCTCGATCAAAATGGCACTGTTCTGGGGTCACCCACGCCGACCACGGTGTATGCTGTGCGGATAGCACTGACCCTGATTCACAACGGACAGCCCTATACCCAGCGCACTCAGGTTGAACTGAAAAACCGCTCATGAACGCATTCGCCGCCACTCCTGCTTCGCTCCGCCACCAGTGTGGCGCCGCTTCCGTGGTCATTGCCATGCTGCTTATGTTCATTCTGGTGGCTGCCGTAGCCACCGTGATGAATATATCCGGCTCGTCGGTAATCGATGCAGCAAAGAACGAGGAACAGGTTTCCGCATTGTTCCTGGCCGAAGGCGGCGTGGAAAGGGCACAAGCCACCATCAGCGCAGCGGCCCAGGGCGGCGTCTATACCGATGCCACCTGCACCGGCCTTCAAGCAGTGACGCAATACAGCCTGGACCGGGGCTACTTCCAGTACACCGCCGCTGTGTCGACCCCGAGCTCCTGCGGTGGCGACAACCCCGCCTGCACCGGTTGCGCGGTGACAGTCAAGGGCACAATCTGCGCCACTTCCCGCAACATCCGCACAGTGCTGTCAACCACGACCACCGATGGGGTGGAAGGTTGTGGCAACCAATTTACCCTCACCATGACACCCACCGTGGCCAACACGGCCGCATTCACCAACCTGGCCTATCGCTCCAAGGGCGCATCAAGTATGTGCGGTGGCGGCGCAGGCTCAAATGCGCAGGTCGGCACCTGCACCAACACCGGCGGCTCTTGCCTGCTCACCGCGTCCAATGTCGACGGCTGGAATCTGCAAAACCCCGGTACCAATAATGTGAGCGGCATGGGTGTCTATGCTAACGTACCCATTCCCGGCACCTATAGCATCACCGACACCCTGGTGGACAATAGCAACAATTCTGTGTCACGCAATTATGTTCAGACCGGCGCACTGTTCTACCCTTTGAGCGGAGGGTCAGTCAGCTTCATCGGCTCCTACGGCAAAAAAACCGGTAGCGACAAGACCGTTGGTACATCGAGTACCAGCAGCACCTTTCCAAGTAACTGGAACTGCGCACCCCCAACGAATGGCACTGGCGACGGTGGAACCGGCGGTGCCAGTGTCGCTGCGGGCGCGGATACGCTGGTCTATGGTTTTTCCTCGTGGCCAACTGTGGAAGCAAACCAGTTGAATGGCGTCACCCTCGGCATCCAGCCTTTGCGCCGGATACTAAACATGACCGGCACGCAAGGGGACAATCTGTATTCACAAATCTGGTATTCCTACAACCCAGCCTACTTTTCGACCGGTGCCGCCGGCTTTGCCGGCGCTACCAATGGCGCGAATTTTACCGGCTCGATCGGGGCGACATTTACCGGAGCCGTGGCGGCGGGCATACTAATCGCTAGTAGTCTTAGCGCCAATGCCATATTGAGTGTTGGCGACACCATCAGCTGTTCTTCGGTCGGCATCTGCGCCATCCCTGCAAACACTACTATCGTCAGCATTACAGGGCCCGTGTCTGGCACCTATATCGCCACACTCAGCAACAGTTTCAATATCGGCGTCAACATTGGCATGACCGCAAAAAGCAACGTGTTGAATGTGACTGCTATCGGCGCACCAGTTTACGCTGTAATAACCACCGATTCAGTCGCAGGAAGCGGAAATGGCGACACCATCAATGTTTCTGGCACTCCTGCGGTTCTTTCGCAGATATTTGGCACAACCGGCGGAGTGGGACGCTATACGCTCAGCGGTCCTCAATTGACTGTAACCAGTACCAATACACTGCAATCCTCAGGGAAAACAATCACCCTGTCCGGTGCCACCAGCATACCGGCGGCCGGAACGGCCATTGCCGTCTCTTCCGGGAACGGTCAATTCGGTTCGTCCAATGCGACCGGCAGCATCAGCGGCACAACCTTGACAGTTACCGCCATCGGTAGCGGCACCCTGAACGTAGGCGATGCGCTCTTTGGTGTAAACATCAAGGCAAATACGCGAATCACGGCGCTGGGAACGGGCACCGGTAGCACCGGCACCTATACCATTACCCCCAGCCAGACTGCGGTCAGTGCTGCCATCATCGCCCGAACGGCAGTGGTTTCCGTCGCTTCAGCCAACTCCTACACCGTCTCGCGGCAACCCACGACACGCCTATCCAACAACGCTCAGATTTGCGGCGGCGTCTGTACTTTTCTTTTCGGCAATACAGGTTCGAATACCACCTTCAATCTTTCCAATATCACCGCAGGCGACGACTGGGCTTCTGGCTTTGCCTGCATGCGTGGCGTAGATCCAGAGCAAATCAAGGTACTCGGCACCATCGTCGCCAAGCGGAGCAGTTGGAGCGAGCCGGTGCAATAAGGCCGATGGCCGACCCAAAAAAAAGCAGGGCACACACGACGGCAACAGACATTTTTTCCACCGCGCCCTCTGCCGCCTCCACACTCGTTCACTCCATGATTGAACCGTAATTATCCATTAAGGAAACACTGAATAAGTATCAAACGCTGTGAACGATTTCTTTGTCATAATGTTAGACGAAGAGTGGTGATCACAAGGGGCAAGCCAATGAAGCTGATACGCTGGCAGCAGCAAAGGGTTTCGAGAAGCACCTTCGGGCTACGCGCAAGGCGGAGTTTCTGGCACGCATGGAAAGCCTGATGCCGTGGGCCGAATTCTGCACGTTGATCGAACCGCATTATTTGAATCCGTTGCTGGACCCGAAGGCGGGGAATGGTCGGCCGCCGGTAGGCCTGGAGCGGATGCTGCGGATGTACTTTGTGGCCAACTGGTTCAATCTGGCGGATGAAGCCTGCGAAGACGCGCTTTACGATGTGCCGGTATTCCGCGAGTTCTGCCGGTTTGATTTGGGTCGAGAACGGATACCGGATTCCACGACCTTGCTCAACTTCCGCCACCTGCTGGAAGAACACGAACTCGGCGCGGCGCTGTTCGCCAAGGTGGGCGAATTGTTGCTGGCCAACGGCATGAAGCTGTCGGGCGGTACGATTGTGGATGCGACGCTGATTGTCGCACCGCCTTCGGTCAAGAACGAGGACAAGAGTCGCGACCCGGAGATGCACCAGACCAAGAAGGGCAATCAGTGGTATTTCGGCATGAAGGTTCACATTGGCGTGGATAGTGCCAGTGGCCTGATTCACAGCGCCAGTGTCACGGCGGCCAACGTGCATGACAGCCATGAAGTGCCGAACCTCATGCACGGCGAGGAGACCCGCTTCTATGGCGATAGCGCCTACCGGGGCAAGGCACAGAGAGAACGGCTCAAGGTAATAGCCCCGAAAGCAAAAGACTTCACTAACCGGCGTGCCTATCGAAATGCGCCGCTGACGGAGGCCGACAAGGAAACGAACCGGCGCAAGTCGAGCGTGCGTTCCAAGGTCGAGCATCCCTTTCTCACCTTGAAGCGCCTGTGGGGCTTCGCCAAGACCCGCTATCGCGGCTTGGCCAAGAATGCCAACCGTGCTTTCGCCATGCTGGCGATGATCAATCTCGTCAAATGGGGGCGACCACTGACGAGAGGGGTGCGTCCGATATGAGTGAAATGCGGGGAATTCCCCCACTCCCGGGGCACCTAAGCAGCTACCGACAGATGAATTTGTGCTTCGTTTCACGTTTCCGTCTCAGTTCACTTTCAAGCCCTCGCTTCGCGAGGGCTTGTTCGGCATTTCCCTTATTTTTAAACCAATGATCTGCTTATTCAGTCACAAATTGCACGGGTACGGCAGCACGTCCCGCACGGGTGCGGGCAATCACGGTTTTCATGATTTGGGCGGTGCCATCACCCAACTGGAAACCTAACACATCACGTAATCTTTGTTCCATCAAGCCACGGTCATAGCCCCCATGACCGAACGTCAGCAGGCACTGATGGACGACATCGTAAGCCAGCTTGGGCGCCCACCATTTGCACATGGCCGCTTCTGCCGTGTGTGGCGCGTCCTTGTCTTTGAGCCACAGGGCTTGCAGGCAGAGCAGGCGTGCCGCCACTACCTGGGTGTCAAGCTCCGCGAGCGGATGAGTCACGCCCTGAAACGCTGAAATAGGCTGGCCAAAAGCCTGGCGCTGAGTGATATAGGCCCAGGTTTCTTCGAGGGCAACACGGGCGACTGCCAGTACTTGCAGGCCAATCAAGGCACGTGAAAAATCAAAGCCGCGCATGACCTGTACAAAGCCTTTTCCTTCTTCACCGAGCAGATGATCGACGGGCACTTTCACATTTTCAAAGAACAGCGAACCGCGGCCAATGGCGCGCTGGCCGTGGCAGTTGAACCGGGTGCGCGTAATGCCTGGCAAATCCATCGGCACCAGAATGGCAGACACCCCATGTGCGCCAGAATCCACGGGGCCTGTGCGTGCAAACACCACCACTGCATCCGCTTGGTCGGCGGCCGAAATCGAGGTTTTTTCACCGTTGATCACATAGTGGTTGCCGACGCGCTCCATTTTCAGGCGCAGATTGGCTGCGTCCGAGCCACCGCCCGGCTCGGTCAGCGCGACTGCCAGCAATATGTCACCGTGCGTGAGCTGAGTGAGCCAGGGTTTGACGACTTCTGGCTTGCCGTGATGCGCAAGAATCTGCCCATTTAACGAGGCCAGCAGATTGATATAGGAAATACTCAAGTCAGCACGCGCAATTTCTTCGTGAATAATCCCTGCAGCCAGGCACCCCAGGCCTTGGCCGCCATGCTGCTCGGGCAATTCAGGTGCGATGAAACCCATCTGCCCCATTTCACGCATCAGGGTGCGATCCAGCACGCGGGTTTGGTCGCGTTCCAAAAAGCCGGGCGCTACGCGCTCGGTGGCAAAGCGGCGGGCTTGTTCGGCCAGCATCGCAAGGTCTTCATCAATGTAAGGATTCATCATCTCTCCTGCGTGAATTCAAAAGCCGAATGCGGGAGTGCGTTCGGCATTCAGTCGTAGGGCGTTGGCAAATGGCGCTTATTGGCGCTAACCCAAATCACTTGGCATATTTGCGGAAGTCAGGTTTGCGCTTTTCCAGAAAAGCCTTGACGCCTTCACGCGATTCTTCCGTGTCGTAGTAAAGCTTTAGCGCATACATGCCCATGCCGGCAATACCCGCCTGGTGCGCGGTATCCATGTTGAATGAGCGTTTGGCAATGGCAATCGCGGTAGGGCTTTTTTCCATGATTTCAGCGCACCATTTGTCCACTTCCGCATCAAGCTGATCGTGCGGCACGACCGTATTCACCAGGCCCATGGCCAAGGCTTCGGCAGCCGGATAGCGGCGGCATAGATACCAGATCTCGCGCGCCTTTTTTTCACCGACCACACGTGACAGAAACGCCGTCCCATAGCCTGGGTCAACTGAACCGACTTTTGGCCCGACTTGGGCAAAGGTGGCTTTCTCCGACGCGATGGTGAAGTCGCAGATGGTGCACAGCACGTTGCCGCCACCCACGGCATAGCCTTGCACGCGAGCAATCACGGGCTTTGGCACATCGCGAATCGCGTTATGCAGTTCTTCAACCGGCAGGCCGACCGTGCCGCGGCCGTCGTACTGGCCTTCATGAGCGGACTGATCACCCCCGGTGCAAAATGCTTTTTCACCCGCACCGGCCAGCACGATCACGCCAATGTCGCGGGTGTAGCCTGCCTTGTTAATCGCGTGGATCAGTTCGTCGCACGTCTTGCCGCGAAACGC
>JAUSQB010000113.1 GCA_030652715.1 Rugosibacter sp. | reverse complement strand
CTTCGGCGTTTTTCATTGTGGTCTACATGCACATGTTTCGCGGCATGCTATATGGTTCCTACCGCAAGCCGCGCGAGCTGATCTGGATTTTCGGCATGCTGATTTTCCTGTGCTTGATGGCAGAAGCTTTCTTCGGTTACTTGCTGCCTTGGGGCCAGATGTCCTATTGGGGCGCGCAGGTTATTGTCAATCTGTTCTCTGCCATTCCGTTTGTCGGGCCGGATCTTTCACTGTGGATACGTGGCGATTATGTTGTGGGCGATGCCACGCTGAACCGCTTTTTTGCGTTTCACGTGATTGCTGTGCCTCTGGTGCTGGTTGGCCTCGTGGTGGCACACATTCTTGCGCTGCATGAAGTCGGCTCCAATAATCCCGATGGTATTGAAATCAAGAAGAAAAAAGATGCCAAGGGTATTCCGCTGGATGGCATTCCCTTTCATCCGTACTACACGGTGAAAGACATCATGGGTGTGGTTGTGTTTTTGATGGTTTTCTCACTCATTGTGTTTTTTGCGCCCGAAGTTGGGGGCTACTTTCTTGAGTACAACAACTTCTTCCCGGCCAACCCGCTGCAAACCCCGCCGCATATTGCGCCGGTGTGGTATTTCACGCCGTTTTATTCCATTTTGCGTGCAGTGACTTACCCGCTATTCGGGATTGATGCCAAGTTCTGGGGTGTGGTGGCAATGGGTGCATCGGCACTGATCTTTGTTTTGTTGCCCTGGCTTGATCGCAGCCCGGCAAAATCGATTCGCTATCGCGGCCCGATTTATAAAACCTTTCTGGCGGCCTTTGTGATCAGTTTCTTCGTGCTGGGTTACCTTGGCGTGTTGCCACCGACCCCTGTGCGTACCCTGGTTTCGCAAATATGTTCGGTAATCTATTTTGCCTTCTTCCTGCTCATGCCAATTTATAGCAGCATTGATAAATGCAAACCAGAACCCGATCGTGTGACCTCTTCAGGGCATGGAGTGAACAAATGAGGAAACTATTCTTTTCACTTCTTTTCGTACCGGTGTTGGCAATGGCCAGCGGAGCAGAGCTTCATCTTGATCGTGCTCCTGATAGATCTGGCGATAAAGCGGCATTGCAAAATGGGGCCAAGGTTTTTGTCAATTACTGCCTGAACTGCCATTCTGCGTCCTACATGCGCTATAACCGTTTGAAGGATATTGGCCTCACCGATCAGCAGATTAAAGACAATTTGCTGTTTACTGCGGACAAGGTAGGCGAACCGATGAGCATTGCCATGCGACGCGATGAGGCTAAAGAATGGTTCGGTGTTGCGCCGCCGGATCTGACGGTTATTGCCCGCGCGCGCGCTTCCGAGTCTGGTTCCGGTGCGGATTGGCTATACACCTATTTACGCGGATTTTACCGTGACAGCGAACGGCCTACCGGCTGGAACAATACCGTGTTTGAAAATGTCGGCATGCCGCATGTACTTTGGGAATTGCAGGGCGAGCAAGTCTTGGGTGAAAACCACAAGCTGACGCTGGCTACCCCGGGGAAAATGCAACCGCAAGCGTATGACGACATGGTGGCTGACCTGGTTGGGTTTTTACAGTACATGGGTGAGCCTGGTGCTGCAAAGCGCAAGAGCCTTGGCTGGATAGTGCTGCTTTTTCTAGGTGTTTTATTTGTCTTGACGTATGCGCTGAAACGCGAATACTGGAAAGATATTCATTAACTTTACAGGTAATGGCAACTATGGGACATCGAGAAATGAATGCACCACCCGTGCGTAAAGTTGTGCGTGATGCAGACTACTCCTGGGGCACCAGCGCAATGATGAATTTGTATTCGGGGACAACCTGTCCCTTCAGTCATCGCTGCCGCATCGTGTTATACGAAAAACAGATGGATTTTCAGGTGATTGATGTTGACCTTCTGAATAAACCGGAAGAGATTGCAATTATTAATCCCTACAACCACGTGCCGGTGCTGGTGGACCGCGATCTGGTGTTGTATGAGTCTAACATCATCAATGAATATATTGATGAGCGTTTCCCGCATCCGCAATTGATGCCGCCGGATCCACAAACACGCGCCAAGGCTCGCCAGCTGTTGTTTACGATGGAACACGAACTGTTCAGCCATGTACTTGTACTGGAAAAAAATCTGAAAACAGCCGATAAATCGCGCTTGCATATTCGCGACAGGCTGGTTGATTTATCCGGCATGTTCAACAAGCAGAAATACCTCATGGCCGATGAGTTTTCCATGCTCGATGTGGCAATTGCCCCGCTGCTATGGCGTCTGGACCATTATGGTATTGATCTGCCTAAAACGGCATCGTCATTGATGAAATATGCCGAGCGTATTTTCTCTCGACAAGGGTTCATTGATGCATTGACGCCAACAGAAAAAGCGATGCGGCGATAATCTGCCATGCGCTTGAGTCAGGTACGGCATCCGTCAATATATTTTTGATACATCAAACCAGGCCATGCAATCAACCAAATCCTATCTGATTCGTGCGCTACATGAATGGTGTATCGACCAGGGCTTTACGCCCTATCTTTCGGTGGTTGTGGATGCAATGACGCGTGCGCCGACAGAGTTCATCAAAAATGGTGAAATCGTTTTTAATATCGGGCTGGATGCGACGAATCAATTGCAGCTTGGTAATGACGAAATCACCTTTCAGGGGCGATTCGGTGGCAAGGTTTTCCCGGTCGTTGTGCCTGTCGCGCGCGTAGCGGCCATCTATGCGCGCGAAAATAGTGAAGGTATGGCGTTTGAAGTGACAGAGTCGGTTCCCGCTATTTCAACTTCACCTAAATCTTCTTCCGTGCTGGCTGACTCAGTAACCAAGCCGCCGAAGCTCTCTACCGTTGAGCGCGAACCAGTGGATAAAAGTACTTCGGCGAGTACCCTGGCGGTGGAAAGCACAGAGGGCGGCGCGGCTGACACACCGGCTGCCACGCCTAATCGCCCCGCACTCACGCGTATCAAGTAAAACAGCAAACAGGCTGGTGCCCTCGAGCAGAATCGAACTGCTGACCTACCGCTTAGGAGGCGGTCGCTCTATCCACTGAGCTACGAAGGCGCGCTGCGAATTCTAACCGCTCGCCTATAATTTCGCAGCTTTCGCTGCATATTCAACTGACACTTTTTCCACATTCACTTTACACTTAAAATTAAAACAAACTCTTATGCCTTTAATCACCATTGATCGCGCTTGCCTTGCATATGGCCATGTGGCCCTGCTGGATCGGGCTGCAATGCAGCTTGATCCCGGCGAGCGGGTGGGGTTGATTGGCCGTAACGGAACGGGCAAATCCAGCTTGCTCAAAGCGCTGGCCGATCTGGGTTCGCTGGATGACGGGCTTATCTGGCGGCAGCCGGGCTTAAGCATTGCCTATGTGGCGCAAGAGCCGGAGTTTGCTGATGAGACCAGCGTGTTTGATGCGGTTGCTTCGGGGCTGGGGGATATTGCGGCAGTCGTCGCTGAATATCATCAGGTGATGCAAAAAGTCGGCGCTGGCGATACGGCGGCAATGGACAGAATGCATGATCTGCAAACCGCGTTGGAGGCTGCCGATGGCTGGCGCTTGAGTTCGCGTGTTGAGCAAGCGGTGTCCCGATTAGGCTTGGATGGCGATGCGCGTGTTGCGGCGCTCTCTGGTGGTGGCAAAAAACGTGTGGCTCTGGCGCGTGCACTGGTAGCCGAGCCTGATTTGCTGCTGCTCGATGAGCCG
>JAUSQB010000104.1 GCA_030652715.1 Rugosibacter sp. | reverse complement strand
CATTCGCGATTGCAAAAAGCATGCAGCGCAACACTAGCAGTTGGTATGAAATGAAGAAAGTATTGCCGCTGTTGTCACGGCCAGAGGTTTATGACCGCTTGAAATCGGGTCCTGCACGCGGCGGCGAAGCGGTGATTCTGGTGGAGAATATCCGCACCTACTACGCTATCCTGACACGCTTTGAGCCTGCGCACACTGCGCCCTTTTCCACGACTACGCCACAGGCCGCCGGGCAAGTCAGGCTGCGCTGATTTTTGTCAAGCCGCCTATCCATGGCCGTAACGCCGGGGGCACGGTAATGCTGCCATCGGCGTTCTGATAATTCTCCAGTATGGCAACCAGCGTACGTCCCACCGCCAGGCCTGAGCCGTTGATCGTGTGCAAGAGTTCGGTTTTTTTGTGCTCATTGCGGAACCGCGCCTGCATGCGCCGCGCCTGGAACGCCTCGAAATTAGAGCAGGAAGAAATCTCGCGGTAGGCATTCTGTGCGGGCAACCACACTTCCAGATCATAAGTTTTAGCCGCAGAAAACCCCATGTCGCCGCTGCACAAGGCCATTTTTCGGTAGGGCAATTCGAGTGCTTGCAGCACCGCTTCGGCATGGCCGGTGAGTTCTTCCAATGCCTGCCAGGATTGCTCCGGATGCACCATTTGCACCAACTCCACTTTATCGAATTGATGCTGACGAATCATGCCGCGCGTATCGCGCCCGTAGCTTCCCGCCTCTGAGCGAAAGCACGGCGTATGCGCGACAAACTTCAGCGGCAGCGCAGCTGCTTCGAGAATTTCACCACGCACGATATTGGTTACCGGCACTTCGGCGGTGGGAATCAGATACAAATGGCCCTCTTCGCCATGCGGCACGCGGAACAAATCTTCTTCAAACTTGGGCAACTGGCCCGTGCCGAACATGCTGTCTTTATTCACCAGATAAGGCACATACACTTCGGTGTAGCCATGCGTGTCTGTATGCATGTCCAGCATGAACTGCGCTAACGCGCGATGCAGCCGCGCAATCGGGCCTTTCATCACGGCAAAGCGGCTGCCGGCAATCTTCACCGCTGTTTCAAAATCCAGCCCGCCAAGCGCCACGCCTAAATCCACATGATCCTGTGGATTCGCGATGGGTTTTGGCGTACCCCAGCGCAAAACCTCCACGTTGCCGCTTTCATCTTTGCCCAGCGGCACGCTCTCATGCGGCAGGTTGGGAATGCCTGCCAAAAAATGATCGAAGCGCGGCATCAATTCTGCCAACGCCACTTCACCTGCTTTGAGCGCATCGCCCAGCCCCGCGACCTCCGCCAAAACAGCCGAAGCATCTTCTCCCTTGCCCTTCAATATGCCGATCTGCTTGGAGAGCGTATTGCGCTTGGCCTGCAAATCCTGCGTTTGCGTTTGCAGCTGTTTTCTTTCTGCCTCCAGCGCTTCAAACGTCGCAGTATCCAGCGTGACGCCGCGCACGGCAAGACGTTCAGCAACAAACGGAAGATGGCTACGAAGAAGTTGAATGTCGAGCATGAAGTTTCCTATTATTCCTATCAATACCCTAACGGGATTTTTTGACTTGTTCATCAAGCCCGCGCAAATGCGCGAGCTTCTCTGCTATTTTTTGTTCCAGCCCACGCGCCACCGGCTGATACCAAGTCATCGTCGGCATGTCCGCAGGAAAATAACTTTCACCAGCGGCAAAACCCTCGGCCTCATCATGCGCATAACGGTAATCGGCGCCAAAGCCCAAGTCTTTCATCAGCTTGGTTGGCGCGTTGCGCAAGTGCTCCGGCACGCCACGAGTTTTGTCTTTGGCCACAAACGCGCGCGCCGCATTATAGGCGAGGTAAGCCGCGTTCGATTTCGGTGCCACCGCCAGATAAAGTACCGCATTGGCCAGCGCCAGCTCGCCTTCCGGGCTGCCCA
>JAUSQB010000099.1 GCA_030652715.1 Rugosibacter sp. | reverse complement strand
GCTGAGAACCGAAGCCAGCCTTGCCCGTGCACGGGTGCGACATTACTACGTTGAGCGGTTTTTTGATCCGGCGTTCTGGCGCAAGCTTTTGCGCGGCGGAGTAGGGCTGAGAGCGTCAATCGGTGAATATGTCAGCCAGCGGCGGGTAGCGCGCTGCGCCATTCAGACGGGGAGCACCGACTTCATAACGCAAACCCTCGATGGTTTGCATCGCTTCCCTGGCGCACTATTGGTAGTACTTAGCGGCCGCGATTTGGTGGCCCAGGAGTTTATGGATACGCTGGCACGCGATGGCGATATGCCTCTGTTTAGCAAACCGGATCAAATAGTTAAGAATATCCCGAATGCTGACCATACCTTTTCGCAATCCGCGTCTCGCGTTGAACTGGAAGCGGCGGTGCTGGAATGGCTCGAAACTGCTTTCTAGCATCAATATCCATCGCGGCAAAAAGCAACTTTGAGGTTAATCAAGAAATACCCAGGCTGACTCTTATCGCCCTAGATACAATAAAAAAGATAAAGAAGAAGTCCTCTGGTATATGTAAAAAAACCGACACACACTCCCATGCATGTCGGTCCTCTTTTACTGCCTGAGGTAATCAGGACTTGTTTATTTGGCAGCCTTGCGGCGACGTGTGGCACCTAGCCCTGCCAAACCAATGCCCAGCAGTGCCAGGGAGGCAGGCTCGGGGACACCATTGGGTGGCGGTGGCGGGTTATCAGAGATGCCTGGTGCGAAGGTCGCGCCACCGAAGGTGAAATAACTATCGGCATTACTTCCTCCTCCCAGCATAACCAGGAAAGGATTGCTGGCCGAAAGGGTGAACAGGCCATTGGGTAGAGTCACGTTGCCGCGACTATAGGAGGTTCCATCAATCAATGTGAAGCTGGTGGTATCAACCCCAACACCATCCAGCAGCAAGGATACAAGATCGGTTGTATTGACCACGAGCGAGGCATAATCAAACACGAAGTCTTGCGTTCCAGAGGGTGTGGCAAGCCGGTAACTGCTCAGCCAGGTGTCTGAACCTGGTACAAGTGCCATAGCGGGGTCAGTGTTTTGGCCCTGACCACCCTTGAGGTATTGTGCAACCATGACTGGGGCAGTTGCTTCAACCTTGGCCCCCGTATCGCTTGGAAGTGAAAACTCGTGGACGTCGCCTGCGGCAAGTGTTGCCACGACGACATCATTGACCTTGACCTGCGTGTTATCCGCCGTAGCAATCACCCGTACCAGATCGCTCTGCCCTGCCGCAAGCGCAGACCCTTGGGAAGCGGTGAGCGCGTAGGTTTTCGATAGTTTGCTGGTCGGAATCATCTGCTCAAGCAAATTGTCGCAGTAAGATGTGCCGGAGGGTACTTGAGCACATTCATGACCACCGAATACGGCAACGGGCTTATCCGAGCTGACGAATGAACCGGTCAGGTTGGTGGCTCCGCCGGCATACTTGTAGGTTTCACCTGCTTGCAGGGTGACATTGATGGGTGCGCCCAATTTCGGGGTAAGCGTGATAGCGGTGTTGTTCTGTGTGGCATGCACCATCACCTGGCTACCTTCACCAAAACCACCGCCTTGACTTGCGACGACATAGTTGTTGCCTAGTGCGGCACTATCGAAAAGGTAAGTCATGTCCGTGGAAAACCCCGCCCGATTCACAAAGTAGCCCGCAATCGGATTGGGCGAGACCACCTGAAAGCCCGTATTTTTGATTCCTGTGCCGCTTTGCTGGTAAAGGTTGGCAATGGATAGATTAAAGAACCCATCAGATCCAAGCACAACGTCTTGGCTGAAACCGGCGAGATTGGATACGGTTGCTGTTTGTCCATTGGCACCGAACAAAAACACGGAAGCATTTGCCGTATTACCTATCGTATTTTTATTGAAATCAAAATAAAGAGTGCTGGCTTGTGCTGAACTTGACAGCAACGTTCCCATGGCAAGGGTAATAGCAATAACGGAGGATTTCAGCGGTAAAGAACCAAAGCCTAATTTTTTGTTTTGTTTAATCATGATCGATTTCTCCATTGTGAAAGTGAAGTACGAAAGAAAATAGACAAGAAAAAAATAGTCGTCTGACTTGAGGCAGGGACCAGTTTGACTTGCTGGTCCCTATGTCATCAATCGGCTGGTTTTTCAGGATGCACTAATCATGCCAATAAAAATAATTATATTAATAATCCATTAAAAAACATGAAGTTATAAAACTTGTAACGCGTATGGTGATGGCGAATGCTAAGTACGGCAGCCTTTAGTGTAAAAAAATTCGACACATATCTGATGAGCTAAATGTCCCCCAAAGAGTCATTTTCGCCGTATCGCCAGCGCCGACTTT
>JAUSQB010000090.1 GCA_030652715.1 Rugosibacter sp. | reverse complement strand
CTGGTCGAGCATGTGATCAAAAAATCCCACGCCGGTGGAGAGCTTGGCAACACCCGTGCCATCCAGATTGATAGCAACACGAATACGGGTTTCCAGGGTATTACGAGAAACGTCGGCTTGCCGCATGGCAGTCTCGGACACACAGTTGAACAAGGTTCGCATGATACCATCGCCAAAGTTTGGTTTTCACTCATTATCAAACCGACGATCAACCCTTATACCCTGGCTAATCCGTAAAACCATGTCCGAATTTTGGAGCGATGTTGTCAAAAAGCTCACGCCTTATGTTCCTGGTGAGCAACCCAGACTTGCCAATCTGGTCAAACTCAATACCAACGAAAACCCCTACAGTCCTAGCCCGCGTGTGCTCAAAGCCATTCGCGGTGCCGTAGATGAGAATTTGCGGCTTTATCCCGACCCGAATGCCGAAGCGCTAAAAAAAGCCATTGCCGACCATCACGATGTGTCCCCCATTAACGTATTTGTGGGCAACGGCTCTGATGAAATTCTGGCGCACGTTTTTTTAGGCTTGCTAAAACACGACCAGCCGGTACTGTTCCCCGACATCACCTACAGTTTTTACCCCGTGTATTGCGGCCTGTACGAGATTGCTTTTAACACCGTACCGCTGGCTGAAGACTTTTCCCTGCGCATTGCCGACTATGCTCAACCCAATGGCGGCATTATTTTCCCCAATCCGAATGCGCCCACAGGCCGGGCGATTTCTCTGGCAGAGATAGAACAGCTTTTGCAAATGCATCCGCATAAAGTGGTGGTAATCGACGAAGCCTACGTCGATTTTGGTGGGGAGAGTGCCATTCCCCTCACCCATCGTTATCCGAATCTGCTGGTCGTGCACACCTTTTCCAAATCACGCTCGCTGGCCGGTTTGCGCGCGGGGTTTGCCATTGGCCATGCCGATTTGATTGAAGCGCTTGAGCGGGTAAAAAACAGTTTCAACTCCTACCCCCTGGACCGTCTGGCCATGGTTGGTGCCATCGCCGCGCTGGAAGACAAAGCCCATTTTGAAAGAACCCGCAAAGCGGTAATTCACTCGCGCGAAGGTTTGGTGTCCGCACTCGAAACACTCGGCTTTGACGTGTTGCCCTCGGTCGCCAACTTTATCTTTGTACGCCACCCGCAACACGACGCAGAAAAGTCGGCGCTGGCACTACGCCAACGCGGCATCGTGGTGCGCCATTTCAAGCTGCCACGCATCGAACAATTTCTGCGCATTACCATCGGCACCGATGAGCAATGCGCAACGCTGGTTAAGGCGTTGCGGGAAATACTGATATAAAAGATTTTCGTCAGTCAAAACCGGTACAAGCCAAGGCCTCGCAGAAATTCTCTTCAGGCCGCCGCTGAAGAAAAGCCGGTTTTAGTGATGGAGCGCGAATAGCATCCCAGCGGCAATAGCAGCGATTTCCTTGATAAAGTGGCGATGCATCTCCTTTTCGGTCCGTCATTTGCCACGGCAAGTAGCAATCGGACAGAATTCCTCGTCTCAATGCAGGCGGCATCACAGCTACCATGCGATTGCCACCGTCTGCCGCACGACGCCGAAAAGTCGGCGCTGGTAGACCGGCGGCATCTGGCAACCATACCGGTCAAGATTGGGCATTTCACCTAGATTCCGCCTAAAGCTGATGACATGGCATCTCCGTTGATGTAGCCATACCGCACCTTATGGCTTGATGAAAACGGGTGGTCAACGCTATTCCATTGAGCAACACCGCTTAAGGCATCGCGATCTCAAGACTTGATGTTCCGTTGGATTTTCTATCCGTCACTTGATGTTCTTTTTGACTTCGCTCAGTTGGCGATCATGCAGGCGGGAGAACAGCAGCAGGGCGCTGGCCGCGCCGAGCAGAGCCAGAAACATGTCCCACTGGGCATCCCAGATATCTCCCTGGGTGCCAAGAAAGGCTACCGAACCGTCGGCCCAGAATACTGCTGACGCCCATTCAATCAGTTCGTAGCTGGCGCTGATACCCAGACAGGACAGCAGCAGCAGGAAAAAAAGCCACTTGCCCTGCCGCAGCGGCGAGGTGCGCAGTAGTAATTCTCGCCCCAGAATAGCTGGCGTGACGCCTTGGAAGAAGTGGCCGATACGGTCGTAGGGATTGCGCGTGAAGCCGAAGATATCCTGCAACCAGAAGCCCAAGGGCACTTGTGCATAGGTATAAGTCCCGCCGAGAATCAGGATTAGAGCAAAAAAGGCGATGAGATAACAGGTCAGCGGCGTCAAGGGAAACCGCCGGGCTGTGGCAACCAGGATAGGCACGGCAATCAGCACCGGCATCACCTCAGCCCACCAGGTCGCGCGATCGAAGGGTGCAATCGCCGACGCGACCAGGGCTGCCAGCACGATAGCAAGAAGAAATAGCTGCAACCTGTTGAGATGACGTTCATGCATGGCTCGGTGCACTCGATAGTCGGGTATTTAGCGATGCTTGATACGCAACTCCGCCGCACGCGCATGTGCCGTGAGTCCTTCACCATACGCCAGTGTAGCGGCGATCGGCCCCAAGGTTTGTGCGCCTGTGGCAGAGACGTCAATCAGGCTGCTGCGTTTCTGAAAGTC
>JAUSQB010000077.1 GCA_030652715.1 Rugosibacter sp. | reverse complement strand
TTTCGTCATCCACATTCAGCGCCTTCATCATGCGTTTGACCGATGAGAGCTGATCGGCCGAATCGAGAATCTGGAATAGTTGCGGCAAACCCGCATCGCGGTAATGCGCGCGCAGCAGGCGATTGCACAAACCGTGAAAAGTGCCTATCCACATCCCCTTCACATTGATCGGCAGCATCGCTGCCAGCCGGGTTTGCATTTCCTTGGCCGCCTTGTTGGTGAAAGTCACCGCCAGAATACCTTGCGGCGAGACCTGGCCAGTTGAGATCAACCAGGCAATGCGGGTAGTCAGCACGCGTGTTTTGCCAGAGCCGGCACCCGCCAGAATCAGGGCATGCTCGGCGGGTAGCGTGACGGCGGCAAGTTGTGGTTCATTCAGGTTGTCGAGCAGGGAAGTCATGAAGGCGTATGCGGGGTGAGGAATTGCGAGAGAGGGAAGATTTTCCTCGATTTATCGCCGTATCGCTAGCGCCGACTTTTAAACGTGATGAATCGCACGATGCAGGTGCGGATTCTTCAGGTGCGAGGCGGCACAAAAAAACGGGCAGGTTCTTTGCGCAGGCGTTCCACCAAAAGTGCCGCAAGCCCCTGGCTGGCAGTGATGTCTGCCCCGCGTGCCTTGAGCGCTACCCATAAGGCGAGGGCGAAACTGACGGAGAGATTGGTGAAGCCCACCAGCGCAATACCGACAAGCGTTTCAAACAGCACCAGCCACCCGATATGAAAATCGAGCGACGTCAAGGCGAGGGCGAAATTGGCCGAGGATAGCGTGACGTGCCGCACGTCTAGCGGCAAGCCGAGAAAGTCACCCAGGGGTGCCAGACTTGCCAGCATGATCCCCAGTAAAAAGTTGCCGGCCAGACTGCCCAGATTGCGGCCGATGTAGCCAGCAAACCGGTCGGTGCGCTGCGGGCCGAGCAGGCGGCGCAGCCAGCCAAGATGGGCGATGCGTTCCGGGATGCGGTCGTAAGCCGCCTTGTTGTCGAAAAAACCGGACAGCAACCCGGCAAGAAAAAGCAGGACGCCGGTCAGCGCCGCATGCGGGATGGCCAGGCTCGCAATGGGCGAGAGATCATGCAGCGTGTGTTGCGCTTTGGCCATGTCCATCGCGGGCTGGCCGGTGATCCAGTGATAGGAAAATGCGATGGCGATAGCGGTCGGTATGGTGACCGCAATGTTGCCGACGATGGCGGCAAACTGGCTGCGTAGCGTGGCCACCACCAAGTCGGCCAGACGATGCAAGTCTTGCGTTTTGCCCTCCGATTTATCAATGCTCTCGGCAATCGTTGCGGCCGTCATGGCGGGTTGCTTGGTGGCCAGCGTGAAATGCAATACATGGATCAATACAAAGCCGAGCGAATAATTCAGGCTGTGCATGAAGACATAGACGAGCGGCGCAAAAATGAACTTGCCCAGCAGCAGTTTGATCAGTGCCATGAAGGCGACGATGAAGCCGCCGCCCGCAGCCGAGCGCCACATCTGGGCATACTCTGTGCGGTCGGTAGCGATGTAGTGTTCGCCGGTGCGCTTGGCGTTTTCGGTCACGCGCAGCGCGAGCAAACCCGTGAGGCGGCTAAAGGGTTCGCGCAGGCTGTGACGGCGGTTTTCGCCCTGCACGAGATCATGTGTCAGGCGCACCCAGCGGTCGACCATCGCCAGGCGTTCATCCGGCTGGCTGTGTGTGCACAGGACATTGGTCAGCTGCACCAGCCTTTTCAGGCATTGTTCCGTACGCACCAGCAGATAGGTGAGGCTGAGGCTGGTGCCCTCGCTGGCCGCGTTGCGCCGCGCACGGGTCATCACCTCGCGGCATTGATCAACCAGCACCATCATGTGTCGTTCGTCCTCGTGCGCAGCGGTGGGGTCGGCATGGCGGGCACGCCAGGCTTCGGTGAAGCGCAATACTTCCGCATTCAGATGCACGAACGGGGATTCGAATTCGATGATGCGCGGCTGTACCCGCGTCAGTTCAGGCTCCAGCCCCATCGCGCCGATGCGCGTGGCCAGTACCTGCATGGCTTCGAGCAGTTGCGCTTCGGTGTGCAATTGCCAGCGCTCTTCACCAGGCGTTTCGTTTTCAGTTTTTGTAGCCGTGTTGAAAACAGCATCCCACAAGGCGAGCTTGTCTTCGAGTGGCCCCGCTGCTAGCCAGACATGGTCATCGCGGTGATGGAACACCGAGTCGAAACAGTCCTTGAGCCGTGCGGCATCGGGTACCGGGGGCAGTACCCGACCCATGGCGCGACGCCACAGCTCACTGAAAAATCCGGAGTTCGGCAGGATGCCTGAATCGGTGTAAAGGCTGACCTGCTGGGTTCCACGAAAGAGCTGCTGTACCTGGCACCGCAACATGGCACGATATTTTTCGTTACGCTCTGCAATATCGCGCAAGGTTGTAAATGCTGCTGTTGCGGCCTCGGTGCTATGCGGATCACGGGGGCGAAGGGCATCAGTCAGCGCAACGAAAAAACGCAAGGCCCCCTCGGGAGTATCGGCATAGGGCCGTTCGAGAACAGCAATCAGATCTAATGGAGTCATGGGTCAGTTGTAGTGTGTGACGCAGAGATGGCAGCTAAAGTTCCGCTGCGCGCCGTATCGCCACCGCCGACTTTTAATGTTGAGAAGGTTTTGCGACAAGCCAGCGTTTTTCCAGTTCGACGATGATGATGGCAATCAGTGCCACGGCACTGATTTCACCCCAGGCGCGAGCGTCGATGGGGGCGGTGCCGAATAGGCTAGCCAGTGGCAGCCAGTAGGTTAGCGCCAGTTGCAGCACCAGCATGACGCCCGCACCGCCCCAGACCCACGGATTCGAGAACGCGGCCATTTTGGTGATGGGCAGGTGCAATGAACGGCAATTGAACAGGTACGCTATTTCTATGGTGACGAAGACATTGACGGCGACGGTGCGCGCCATTTCCAGTGATTGCCCGCGTGATAGCGCCAGTTCAAACAGACCGAATGATGCTACCAGCATCAGGATGCCGACCAGGAGCACGCGCGTGACCAGCCGGCGGCCAAGTATGGATGCGCCGGGCGGGCGCGGCGG
>JAUSQB010000076.1 GCA_030652715.1 Rugosibacter sp. | reverse complement strand
AGCGGCATGCCGCCACCGATAATCTTGCCGAAGGTGGAAATATCCGGCGTGATGCCATACAGCCCTTGTGCCGAGGTGAGTCCGACCCGAAAGCCGGTCATCACTTCGTCGAAAATCAGCACCGTGCCGTAGCGTGTGCATAGCTCACGCAGGGTGGCAAGAAATTCAGGCTGCGGGGCGACCAGGTTCATATTGCCGGCGACGGGTTCGACAATCACTCCGGCGATGCGGTCGCCCTCATTGGCAAAAATATCGTGCAGGCCTTCGACATCGTTGTAGTTGAGCACCAGCGTGTGGCGCGCCAGATCGGCCGGTACACCGGCGGACGAGGGGTTGCCAAAGGTCAGCATGCCAGAGCCCGCTTTGACCAGCAGGCTGTCGCTGTGGCCGTGGTAGCAGCCTTCGAATTTGATCAAGGTGTCGCGGCCGGTATGCCCGCGCGCCAGGCGAATCGCGCTCATGGTGGCTTCGGTACCCGAGGAAACCAGGCGCACCATGTCCATGCCGGGGACCAGCCGGGTCAGCAGTTCGGCGAGATCAACCTCGCCTTCCGTGGGCGCGCCGAACGATAATCCATTGGCAGCGGCGGCTTGCACGGCGTGTACGGTCGCCGGGTCGGCATGGCCGAGAATGAGCGGCCCCCAGGAGCCCACATAGTCGATATAGCTGTGACCATCCGCATCCCACACGCGCGAACCCATGCCACGGGTGAAAAATGGCGGTGTGCCGCCGACTGAGCGAAAGGCGCGGACGGGTGAATTCACGCCGCCGGGGATGGTGCGCTGGGCACGCGCAAAGAGAGCTTCGTTAGCGGTCATGGCGGAGGGTTTTATGTGATTGGGTCGGCGGTGGTGGATATTGCGGCGGGACGAAACAAGTTGCCATAGGCTTCTGCGCGCGACTGAATATCCATCACGTCGAACAGATTACTGGCCACGGCCAGCAGATCAGCGCCAGCCGCCAGCACAGCCGGTGCGTTGTCCAGCGTGATGCCGCCAATGGCGGCAATGGGCAGCTTGAAGCGCTGCCTGGCTTCCGTTAAAAGTTCCAGCGGCGCATGGGCGGCGCCGGGTTTGGTGCGCGAGGCGAAAACGCTGCCAAAGGCCAGATAGTCGGCACCTGCGGCGGCAGCTTCTGTCGCACGGGTCAGGTCGTTGTAGCATGAGACACCAAGAATGCGCTGTGGCCCGAGTGCGTCGCGCGCGGCTTTGAGCGAGCCGCCGGGCGCATCATCGCGACCGATATGCGCGCCGTCGGCACCGATTTCGATCGCCAGCCAGATATCGTCATTGATAATCAGGCGGGCCCCGGTTGCGCGACAAATGCGCAGCAACTCGGCGGCTTGTGCACGACGCAGCGGGCGCGAGGCGGTTTTGTTGCGATATTGAACGAAGGGCACGCCGCCTTTTAGCGCGGCATGAACCAGCGCGGAGAGCCGAGGCAGGAGGGCGTCGTCAAGGGTGACTGCATAAAGGCCGGAGAGTTTTTTCATGCGTGAAAGAGTCTAAGGTTGGCTTGCTTCCTGGTTATCCGCTGCGTCGTCATTATTGTCATCATCGCGTGACCAGAAAAGACGGTCAGGGATTAATTGTCCCATGCCTGGGCGAAAGCCTGCAGCCAGCGTTTGCCAAGTGTATTCCTGTGCGCCGGCGATGGCTTCGGGTAAATCCATGCCGTGGGCCAGATGCGCGGCGATGGCAGCGGCCAGCGTGCAACCGGAACCATGATAGCTGCCGGATAATCGTTCCCAGCGATCGGTGCGTACAACGCCGTGGCTGCCATACAGCGTGTTGACCACTTGTGTGGTGTCTTCGTGGGTGCCGGTAATCAGGACATATTCGCAACCGGTATCGATCAGCTGATGCGCACAAGCGGCAAGATCCGGGCTTTGTTGCACATCGTCTTGCTCTTCTTCAGGCTTTTGCACCAGGCGGCGCGCTTCGAGGCTGTTGGGCGTGAGCACCGTGGTTTGCGGCAACAGCAGAGCAATCAAGGCTTCGATCATGTCTTCATCGGCCAGCGCATCGCCTCGCCCCGAGGCGAGCACAGGATCAAGGATGAGTGGAATATTCGGATAATCGGCAACGATTTCGGCAATGGCGGCAATGGTTTCTACGCTGCCTATCATGCCGATTTTGAACGCAGCCACCGGCATGTCTTCAAGCAAAGCGCGTGCTTGATCGGCTACCCAGCCGGCCTCCATGGGCAGAATGCCCTCGACACCGGCGGTGTCCTGAACAGTGATTGCGGTGACAACGGATAACGGGTGGCAACCCAGGCTGGCCAAGGTCAGAATGTCAGCCTGCAAACCTGCCCCGCCAGTGGGATCAGACCCGGCGAAGGTCAAGACGATGGGCGGTGTTGCATTTTTTGGAGGTATGGCATTCATGTGCATTTACCTGGCGTGGTCATTTTGGGCCATGTATTTACCAAGTAAAACAGGGCAAATTTTATTGAGCCCGGCGGGAGGCGTGAGGGTAACCTCAGACGAGGATAACCATAGCAGGCAGCTTGGGTTAATATAGCCCAAATTCTAACTCAACAGCGCACTATGACTACCGAACAACCCTATCGCAAGCTATTGTGTCTGATTTGCGGCTTTATCTACAACGAAAGCGAGGGCTGGCCCGATGATGGCATCCCCGCAGGAACGCGATGGGAGGATGTGCCGCCTAACTGGACTTGTCCCGATTGCAATGCACGCAAGGATGACTTTGAGATGGTGGAGGCCTGACATGGGTTTGCGAGGTCGGCAGTCTGCGGGAAATGCCTCATGATACGGGGGTAGTAATAATGGCAACGAACCCAGCACTTGCCGGTATTACCGTCATGGTGATTGATGACTCGAATACCATCCGCAAAAGTGCGGAAATTTTTCTCCTGCAAGCGGGTGCCAAGGTGATGCTTGCTGAAGATGGCTTTGATGCGTTAGCTAAAATCAATGACTGCCGTCCGGACATAGTTTTTTGCGATATTCTTATGCCGCGTCTGGATGGATACCAAACCTGTTCGTTGCTCAAGAAAAATGCGAAATTTTCTGCAACACCCGTTATTATGCTTTCCTCAAAAGACGGTTTGTTTGACCAGGCGCGCGGACGTCTGGCCGGCTCAAACGAATATCTGGTCAAGCCTTTTACTAAAGATGCCTTGCTTAAGGTAGTGGCAGCATATATATCAGGGGAAAAGTAACCATGCCTGTCAAGCTAATACTGATTGTCGATGACTCGCCTACCGAAAGACTCATTCTTACTCAGATTCTGACTGCAAAAGGTTACAGTGTTGTAACCGTAGAGAGTGGCGAAGAAGGTGTTGAACGGGCCAAGCAACTGAAACCAGACCTTATTTTGATGGATATCGTCATGCCCGGTCTCAATGGTTTCCAGGCGACGCGTGCTATCGCGCGTGATGAGGCAACGAAGGACATCCCAATTATCATTTGCAGCACGAAAGATCAGGAGACTGACAAGGTTTGGGGCAAGCGTCAGGGCGCAATTGACTACATCATAAAACCTATTGACGGCCCGCTGCTTTTGGAAAAAATTGCTGCTCTGCCCTGAGTGCTGTAATTTCCTATGGCTAAGCTCAATCGACGCGAGTTTCAGGAAAAGCTGTCTGCTCGTCTGATCGCAGCACAGCGTGGCGAAATCGAACAATCCGTGCTGGCAGTCGAATCGGGTACGGAAGTCTTGCCGGGTGGCAGGCGTTGGCTGATTCCCTTGGCTGAAGCGGGTGAAATTCTGCCGTATCCTGAAATAACAACGGTGCCTCTGACGCAAGCCTGGTTTCTTGGCGTTGCGAATATTCGTGGCGCCCTGCATAGCGTGATTGATTTTTCCGCCTGGAGAGGCGGCTCCCTGACTCCGGTTACACCAGCCCAGGCACGGATTTTATTGATCGGTGCTCGTCATGGGGCCAATAGCGCGTTGCTTATTGAGCGCACATTAGGCTTGCGTCCGCTATCCGGCTTTCAACTTGCAGAGGATACGCCGGATCAGGGCAGTAGTGTTTTGACTTCATCGGCACAGCCTGCCAACTGGCAGGAGGCGCTGGTTACTGATGACCAAGGCATGCAGTGGAGCATGCTGAACATCTCGCTTTTGCTTACGTCGCCACTGTGGCTTGATATCACCTCTTGCCAATAATCCGTTCTTTGCGTTTTTACCGGGGATCCATCTTATGGGACTAAACTATCTTGCGCTATTCAGAAAAAATGCAGCCAAGACGACTGATACAGTAAAAATAAAGAGTAAAGCCACAGCCGCTTCAGGCAGCCTGTCGCGGGAGCAGCAGTTTCGTTTTCTGGGTGCGGCATTCGCCCTGTTTTTTCTTCTCGCCGCTGCGGTTTTTTACATTCAGCTGCGCAACAGCGCTCAAAGTGCTGCTTATTCCGGGGCGATCAACGAACTAAAGCCTCTGGCTTATCAAATTTCACCCTTGATGCAAAATGCGTTACAGGGTAATGAAGCGAGCTTCGAAGACCTGGCCAATGCACGCGTAAAGATTAATCAGACGCTTGCCGCCCTCAAGGGAGGGGGAGTCGTCAACGGGGTTCGCATCCGGCCGACTTCTGGAGAGTCGCGCCAGCACCTGGATAAATTAAGCGCTGCCTGGGCTCCTTATGACGCCATGCTGATCCAGGTTGCAGATCGTAAGCAACCTCTGGAGGTCCTAGGAAAGCTGGCTCTGGAATCAATCGCGCAAAGTAAAATTGTGCGCCAAGCAGCTGAATCCAGTGAGGGAAAGTTGGCGATTCTTGCGGAACGGATTCTGCGCGCAGCTATCCAGCTTGGCTGGGCTACCGGACTTAATGAGGACGATGCTGAGGAGTTGTCACGCCAACTGACGCGAGATATTCCTGCTGCACTGGCGTTGGCACCCTCCGGAAGTGAGTTGCAAACCGCACTGAGTATCATTGACGAACGGTTTGCGGATCTCCCCGTGGATGTTCGCCAATTTAACCAGTTGTTCTCTTCAGATGCTGACACACAAGCATCCCAGGACGCCCGCCAGGGCATCGCTCCCGATGTCCGTCCCATAGTCAAAATCCGTACGGAAGGCGCCATACTTGCTAAAAACTCGCAAGGCTTGATTGCTGCTGCTGATGCCTTGGCCGCAAGATATCAGGATGAGTTTGCCACTCACAAAATTCTTGCTGTGGCAGCACCCGTTTTCGGGGTTCTTGCGTTTGTTGTGCTTGTTGCACTCATCCTGCTCTATAACCACGATACCAACCAGCGTCGCGAAAGTGCCGAAGAGCAGCGCCGCCAGGCCGAGGCATCGACCGAAAAAACGCAGAATGCCATTTTGCGTCTGCTCAATGAACTGGGTGATTTGGCAGACGGCGACTTGACGATACGTACGACGGTTACTGAAGATATAACGGGTTCGATTGCCGATTCAGTCAACTTTGCTATCGAAGAGCTCGCCACGCTTGTACGGCGGGCAAATAGCGCTGCTGAACGCGTGACTAAAACGACCGAGCAAGCGCAACATGTAACTACGCAGCTATTGCAGGCTTCAGAAACCCAGGCTAATGAGATTCGTTCTGCTACTGCATCCGTGTTGACCGTTGCCAATTCGATGGATGAGGTTTCGGCTACCGCTCAAAAGTCAGCCGAAGTTGCCCGGGCCTCGCTTAGCGCTGCACAAAAAGGCGCTGACGCCATGGCGGACTCCATTACCGGCATGAACGAAATCCGCAATCAGATCCAGGATACTGCCAAGCGGATCAAGCGTCTTGGGGAGTCTTCGCAGGAGATTGGTGAAATTGTCGAGCTTATTTCAGATATTACTGAACAGACTAACGTATTGGCCTTGAATGCTGCCATTCAAGCAGCCTCTGCGGGCGAAGCGGGACGTGGTTTTTCGGTTGTTGCTGAAGAAGTTCAGCGACTGGCTGAACGGTCGGCTGCTGCGACCAAGCAGATCGCCACCCTGGTCAAGACCATTCAAACGGACACGCATGATGCTGTTGCCGCCATGGAGCGCTCAACGCAAGATGTGGTAGAAGGCGCCAAACTTTCTGATGCTGCAGGCCAGTCACTCGCTGATATATCCGATGTATCCAAAGACTTGACGCAACGCGTTGAAAATATTGCCAGCGCAACTCAAGCGCAGGCACGAAGCGCGATAGCGGTTACCGAACTGATGCAGCATATTCTTGAAATTACCAGTCAGACCACTTCGCGAACACAAAAAACAGCACTGGCGGTTTCCGAGTTGGCGCAACTGGCGATTGAGTTAAAGGGCTCGGTTGCCGGGTTCAAAGTATAGGTAACTATTCATGGCCATCGCATTGGATATCGGGCCGCTTTCATGGGTGAAAGGCGAAATTGATCTAGCGCTTGAGCAGGCCAATGCTGAGCTTGCCGTCTATGCCGCTCACCCTGAAGATGCGCTATTAACCAAAGCCTGTGGCAGCTTGCATCAGGCATATGGTGCGCTGGCTATCGTTGGTCTGGAGGGGATTACTGAATTTTCTCTGGCCATGGAGCAATTGCTGCTGGCCCTGATCGAAAAAAAGGTGACTGATGCGGAGGCTGCCTTGCCGGTTATTCAGGCGGGTATCGCTGCGTTGCGCCTTTATCTTGATGAATTGATGGCGGGGAGCGCGCATCAAACATTGAAACTGTTCCCGATTTACCGTGAATTCGCAGTGCAACAGGGCGTGCCCGAGCCTAGCCCGTGCGAGATGTTTTTCCCCGATTTGACCCAGCGCCCACCCCGGCGAGAGCGCGAACACGATCCACTGACGGGTGACGCATTGGTGGTGCGTTTGCGGGCTGCGCGCATGGGGTTTGAGCGTGGCTTGTTAAAATGGATCAAGAATGATCCGAGCGGCATCAGTGAGATGAAATCCTCGCTGACCCTGATTGAGTTGACCCGTACGACACCGGTTGCCCGGGCGTATTGGTGGATTTCCCTGGGTGTGATGGATGCACTGGGTGCCGAGGGTTTGCCTGATGTGACTGAGGTTAAACGCTTCTTGTTGCATCTGGCTTCGCAGATCAAACAGCTTGTTGACGGGACGATTACGGAAGGGGTGCAGGCACCCTTCTTGCGCGAGGCGCTGTATTTGGCTGCTACGGCCAAAAAGGGTCATGCGGCGCTGGCTGTGGTGCGTGCTGCTTACCGGCTGGAGAGTCTTTTGCCGACTGCACTCGCAACGGCCGAGCAGAAAAACGAGCGTATTCGTCATTTGCGCGAGTTGGTGGCGGCTGCCCGGCAAGAATGGGATCATCTTTCAGGCGGCTTGATCGCTGCGTTACTGCCTTTTCATGAGCATGTCACATGGTTGGCCAATGAGGCAACTGCAACGCATGAGCCTTCCTATGTGAAGCTGACAGCGGCCATTCGCGAGCAGACGAATCGATTACGTCATGACCCCACGCGACATACCGATGCGCTAGCGGTTGAGATGGCAGCTGCCTTGCTTTTGGCGGAATCCGCGCTGGATCATTTTGAGATGCTGGGAGATGACTTTCCCCAGCAGGTCGATGCTGTGGTTGTTCGTCTTTTGGCTGCAGCCTCAGGCGATACATTGGCGGCATCCTCTGCATTGCTGCCGGATGTCAAACCGCAAGGCCCATCGGGGCACTTGTTGCTTAAATCAGTCGCCGATGAAATGCAGGCGCATCTTGGTACGATCGAACAAACCCTGGACGGTTTCTTCCGGAATCCTTCACAAAAAGAAGGGTTGGCGGCACTAGAGCAACCGTTGCAAAAAATCAGGGGCGCGCTGGCGACACTGAATGAACCCCGTGTCATGGCAGTATTCGATGAATGTGCCATGGTCATCGGCCAGTTTGCGCAACCGGACTTTATTTCCGGACAAGCGGATTTTGCGGAGATAGCGCAAAAACTGCTGTCGATTGGGTTATTTGTCTCTCAGCTTGCGCAGGGCGTAGCTGACCCCACGTTCCTTTTTGATGCGACTGCAAATAACGCTGTCCAGGCAAGCATTTCAGCTAACGAGTCGGCCGATGCGGAGGCAGAGACAGACGCGCTTGATGCCGAGCTACGGGATATTTTCCTCGAAGAAGCGCGCGAGGTCATGACAACTTTTTCTGCTCATTTGCGGCAACTGCATGCCACACCAGGCGACAGAGAAAGTCTGGTGGTTTTGCGCCGTGGTTTTCATACGCTTAAAGGCAGTGGCCGCATGGTCGGCCTGCATGACCTGGGCGAGGCAGCCTGGGCAGTTGAGCAGGTGATGAACCGTTGGCTGGACGAAG
>JAUSQB010000075.1 GCA_030652715.1 Rugosibacter sp. | reverse complement strand
TTCCGCTGGGAAGACCAGTTCAATCTGGGGCTTGACCCGGATAAAGCGCGAGAATTCCACGATGAAACCTTGCCACAGGATGGCGCTAAAACCGCGCATTTTTGCTCGATGTGCGGGCCGCACTTTTGCTCGATGAAAATTACTCAGGACGTGCGCGACTACGCCGCTACGCTCGGTGTCTCGGAAACAGAAGCCTTGCAAAAAGGCATGGAAGTCAAAGCCGTCGAGTTCGTCAAGAGCGGTGCCGAGGTTTATCGCAAGACCGGCGCATGACACCTGCATGGCGCTTTCCGCAGCGTCATGTGCCGGAAACCCTGGCGCTGGCGATACGGTGAGATTGCCCTTTTGACGTCTATGGATTGCCGTCCCGGTTGCGGTGCGTGTTGCATTGTGCCGTCGATTTCTTCGCTCAATAAACCAGCCAATGTGCCGTGCCAGCATTTGACGGCAGATTACCGTTGCGTCATTTTTGGCCTGCCGCTACGCCCCGCCTGTTGCGGCGGTTTACAGCCGTCTTTCGAGATGTGTGGCGATACCCGCGAAGCTGCGCTGATCTGGCTAACGCAACTGGAAGTGGCTACCGCACCCGCTGCTCTTGCGATTTCGCATAGCCTTGATTGACACAGGCAACACAGGAAACACAAGCGGCAAGCGTATGCGTAGTGGCTTGCTATAACACCAGAAATTGATCAATATTTTTGAGCCCCCAAGCCTCGGCGGATGCGCAACTCACAATTTTTTCTTTTTGCCTCGGGCGGGAAAGATCAATGACTTCTGGCAGGATATAGCCATTGGCGCTGGTTGAGAAAAAGACCTTGACCTTTGGCACAACCAGCGACTGTTCCGTTTGTTCCACAACCACGGCCAATCGACCAGAAGCAAGTTGCACCAGAGACCCGATAGGGTAAATACCCAGACTTTTCACAAACGCTTTGAACACTTTGTCATCAAAATGAGATGGACACCACTCAGCCATTTTGCGAATGGATTGTCCGGGATCCCAGCCTGTTTTGTAAGGGCGATTCGAAGTAATGGCGTCATACACATCGCATACGGCACCCATGCGGGCGTACAGGCTGATCTCATCACCCCGTAGCCGATACGGATACCCTGTACCATCCATTTTTTCATGGTGATGCAACACTACGTCCAGGGGTATTTCGCCTACGTTGCTGCTATCGAGCAACAAGCGGTGTCCTTTAGCAGGATGCTGTTTCACGAGCATGAATTCTTCATCGGTCAGCTTGCCGGGCTTGTTTAATACTTCCGGCGGAGTCAGTGCCTTGCCTAAATCGTGCAGTAACCCGGCCATACCTAGTTCGCGCGTTGTCGCTTCGTCGATACCCTCCCATTGCCTGGCTAGTGCCACCATCAGGGCGCACACGGCAACAGAATGCATATACGTGTAATCGTCGGCAGTTTTCAGTCGCGCGAGACTGATTAACGCGCCGGGGTTGCGCATCACTGATGCCGAAATTTCATCGACCAGCTCTTCGGCGGCCTTGGCTGACACTGTACGTCCCATGCGGATATCCTGAAACATCGAAATCACCGCCGCCTTGCCTTGGGCGCAAATTTTCGCGGCTCGCGTAATTTCTTTTGCATGGATCTCTTGTTCTGTTCCAATACGGACAGCCTCTGTAGCGACTTTTGCGGTGGGTGCAGCCTGTAATGCCGCCTCGGCTATCTGCACTTCTTCGGTATCATTTGGCGTCGTGGCTAATGCTGAATCACGGGGTAAGTCACGGCCTTTGGTTGTGTCAATCCAGACCTCGGTAATACCTGATTCAATGACGCGCTGAATGTCATTCGCGTCGTCCAGCAAAAAGCGTTTGCGCCAGAAGGAGTGCTCCATCCATGAACTACCGAGTTTCTGAATGTACATGCCGACAAGCAATTGTTTGCTGGTGATTTTTTTCAGCATGCTAGACTCATTTCTCCCGTCTTGGACTTTTTAACGCTGGTTTTCACGCATCTCATGGACTTTTATCCGTATCTGCAAGCCCTGATTCTAGGGCTGATCGAAGGGTTTACCGAGTTTTTGCCTATTTCATCCACCGGCCACCTGATTCTTGCCGGATCGTTGCTTAACTTTAACGACGAGCGCGGCAAGTTGTTTGAAATTGTCATCCAGTCCGGCGCGATCCTTGCCGTGTGCTGGGAATATCGCCAGCGTTTAGCGCAGATAGGCCGTGGCTTGTGGCGAGGTGACGACCCTGCTGCACGGCGCTTTGTGAGCAACATTGCTATTGCCTTTTTACCCTTGGCGCTACTGGGGATAGTGTTTGGCAAAATGATCAAGCTGCATCTTTTCAATGCTCCTGTAGTAGCAAGTTTGCTGATTATTGGCGGCTTGGTTATTTTGTGGGCCGAGCGGCGTGTACACACCGTGCGGATCGACTCGATGGACGAGCTCACCCCGCGTGACGCCTTGGCGATGGGTCTGTTTCAGGCACTGGCTTTACTGCCGGGTACATCCCGTTCGGGTGCTACCATTATTGGCGGGTTGATTTACGGTTTATCGCGGCGGGCGGCTACCGAATTTTCATTTTTCCTGGCCATGCCTACACTGATTTTAGCCAGCCTGTATGAGCTCTACCGCGACCGGGCGCTACTGACCATGAATGATCTGGACCTATGGCTGATTGGTTTTGTGAGCGCGGGAATTTCCGCCTTTGTCTGCGTGCGCTGGTTGTTGCGCTATATTGCGCATCACGACTTCACGCCGTTTGCCTGGTATCGTATTGGCTTTGGTTTGCTGGTACTCGCCTCGTGGCATTGGGACTGGGTGACGTGGAATGCTTAAGGCTCGTGTTTACATCTTGAAGCCAGCGGTGTGCATAGCATGATTCTCTACCTGCATGGTTTTACCAGCGGCCCGCAATCCGTCAAGGCGCGCGCGCTGGGCGAGCGCATGGCCGCGCGCGGCCTGGCGGCTGATTTTATCTGCCCGCAACTGCCCGCTTCGCCTGCAGCCGCGATTGCGCTGGCGGAGCAGATTATTGAGCAACATCGAAAAGTCGGCGCTGATGACACGGCGAATAACGGTGTGAAGAACGCAAAAATCACGCTGGTCGGCTCTTCTCTGGGTGGTTTTTACGCCACTGTGCTGGCCGAAAAATATGATCTTGACGCCGTGCTGGTAAACCCTGCCGTGATCAATCAATTGCCGATGGAAGATTTTATCGGCACGCACCAGTGGCTATATACCGGCGAGCCGTTTGAATTCACCGCACAACATATTGCCGAGTTGCGCGCACTCGAATTGCCGTGCTTAAGACAGCCAGATCGTTTTTGGCTGATGCTCGAAGAAGGCGATGAAACGCTGGATTATCAGTTGGCCGTGGCGTATTACGCCGGTGCGCGGCAAACCGTGCTGGCCGGGGGCGGCCACAGCTTTACGCGCTGGAATGATTATCTGGACGAGATGATTGACTGGAGCGCCACGCCTGGCATACGGCAGATGGTGTGACCAAGGCTGGGAGTTTTGCGCTAAAAGTGGCTGGCGCGCTAGGTGCTTTGAGCGTGATCGTCTGCATCATGGCGAATCGCAGACAACTGCTTCAATATTCAGGTAGCGCTGTTTGCGCGGTATCCCACACCACATCAAGATTGGTCTCAAAGTACCCATGTGCGATGCGGTTGCGCATGCCGCGCATGCTACGCCATGGCACCTCCGAATGCGATTCGGCAAACTTGGCGAACTGATCCATCACCTTAGTCGCAGCTTCACCGATGATGATGAGGCTCATGATGACGGCCTGCTGGGTTCGCTTGTCGGCAAGGAAATCATCTTTGCTCAAACCGTCCACGAAGCTGCACGCATCTGTAGCGGCCTGCTGCATGTGATCGAGGTAGTCAGGCAGACGGCTCTCGCTCATACCGGTTGCGCCTCTGCGAGCACTTGAGCGCGGAACTTTGTTGGTAGATCACCGGGCGTCATCAGATCGACGGGGATGCCCAGCAAGGACTCCAGTTCGACTTGCAAACCACCGAGATCGAATAGCGTGGTGCCCGGCAGCGCGTCCACTAAAAGATCCAGATCACTGCCGTCTTGGTCGGTACCGTGAAGCACTGAGCCGAAAATGCGCGGGTTTACCGTGCGAAAGCGACTCGTTGCTTCGCGGACAGCACTGCGCTTGAGGTCAAGAACGATGGAAGGTCGCATGGGCAGCTTTTCCTATCTAAATGCGTTGATATGGTGGTTGGTGAGCATAGTACTTCAAGCTGATGAGTCACTGACGCTGATGGTTTCAGCACGCATGGTTCGACAAGCCAGTTCACCGTGGCTACTGCTTCTTTTCCCGGTACATCACCCCGTCATGGCCCTTGAGGTCGCTATCCTGCGTCCACAGTGTCGCGTTGTGTTCTCGTGCGCTGACGAGAATGATGCTGTCGGCTAAAGGGATCTGATGCAGGGCGGAATACAACGCGGCGGCCAATGCTGTTTCTGCACTCAGGGGAAGGGGCACGCCTTGCGCCATGAAATCCATTGCCTGACGAGCCGCCGCCTCGCCGCGCTGGAGCGCGACACGCTTGCCGACCTCGAACACGACAAGGCTGGGCACACCAAGATGCTCGATATCCTCCAGCATCGGGGCGAAAAAGTCAGCATTATCGCCATTGGCGAAATACTCCAGCCAGCCGCAGGAGTCCACTACATTCATACGCGATCGGATTCCCGTTCCACTGCGGTATCCAGTCCCGGTAGAAAACCGCGCGCAGCAGAAATAGGCCGCTCAAGGAAAATTTCAATGTGCTCGCCCTGCACCCTGGCTTTGAGTTTTTGTCCAACTTCAATATGCAGCTGACGACGCAGTGCTTTTGGTATGACGATTTGAAACTTGGGTGAAACTTTCAGAGTTTCCATATCAATTTCATAGTGTAGGATAATATGGAAATCGTAGCACGAAATGATGCTGTTACAGAAAACATCCTCGGGGCTTGAAACCTGTTTCCGCAGGTGGCATACAGGTCATGCGTGGCATAGCGCCCGCAGTCTAAAAGTTATACCTCATCCCCAGCTGCACGCCTGAGAGAACGAGCCCGTCCCCCGCAAAGCCTGCGGCGGTTTTGCCAAAATCATACCCGCCACCGCCGTGGCTGGCGGTTTTGGCATCATTTTTCAAGTGCGCGATGGTGGCGCGGAGCAACGTGTGTTTGGATAAATGGTGTTCATAACCCAGCGAATACAAGGTAGCCCCCGTATCGGCACCACTGGTAAAACGGCTGCCCGGCACGCCCAGGCTGCTGCCTGACATATCCCCGGCGCGATAGCGCTGGCCGGTAATCTTGCCGTTGGCTGACACATTGAAAGTGCCGCCCATCCCCCAAACCGTTTGCTTTGCGTCGCCAAAGCTGCCAGCAGCACGTGTTTGGCCCACCAGCATGCGCACGGTGGCGTTGCCAAAATCGACCATGCCGCCCAGGCGCGCTTCGGTGAGTTTTTCATTTGCGCCCACGCCCACCAGGCCTGGCACGGCCAGATCATTTTTTTCACCTACACGCTCGAATACGCTGCCCACCCACAGCGGGCCGTGGGCATAGTTCAGCCCAAGAGCCACAGACGAGGTGTTAACGCGGGCACCGGGTACAGCGGATTTTTTTTCATTGGCTGAATATAAAACTGTGGCTTGCAGGTCGGCGATTACGGGTGAAACATAGGCTATGGCGTTGGGCGTATTGGTGTCAAAGCGCGATGAGGTCACCGCCGAGCGCACGCCGGGGTTAGTGGCCAACGCGCCGCCCAGCTTGCCCATCAACGCGTTGCCGCTGCCTATGCCGTCATTGGTGTAATTTACGTCCAGCGTAATAGCCAACAAACGGGCTGGACCCGCAAAGCGCCCCAGGACGACTTTGCCGAGCGGGCCAGACAAACCCACAAAGCTGCTGCGGCTAGCGCCGATCGCCCCGCCGGTGTCAAAGCTGACATTCGATTCAAACTGAAACAGGGCCGCCAAGCCATTGCCCAGGGCTTCGGTTCCCTTGAAGCCCAGCACTGCGCCATTGGTGGAAACCCGGCTGTAGCGCAGCGCCGGTGTTGCCGCTGGATTGTTTGTTTTGCCACCGCGCACTGAGATCACGTCAAACGAGGCATCCGCATTGCCATATACCGTGACATTGGATTGCGCGCGGGCAATGCCCGCCATGCCGAGCATGCCTGTACAGCCCGCCAGCGCGAGCAAGAAACGAGAGTTTTTCATCAAATCGAGCAGGAGAGAAGAAGTGAAGCGTACTGATTCTAACCCCATGAGGTATCGCGTCGTGCAGAAAAATGGTTGCCGTGGCATGGCGCATGCCAACGTCAATGGTCAGGCGAAAAAAAGGGCACCTTCGGGTGCCCTTTTTAACTACTCTGGGGTTAAGCCAGATTAGAACGCGTGACGCACACCGAACTGGAAGCCGGACACTTTAATGTTGTCACCAACAAAACCAGCACTATTTCTGCCGAAGTCATAGCCACCTTCCAAAGTGGTATTGCTGTCGTTCTTCAGGTAGGCGTAGTTGGCCTTCAGCATGGTGCGCTTGGACAGGCTGTGCTCATAACCCAGTGAGTAAAATTTGGCACCGGTGTTGTCATCATTGCCACTATTCGTATCCAGATCTTTGGCTTTGTAGTATTGCGCCGTGATCCTGCCGTTGACTGTTACATTGTATGTACCACCCAGACCCCAGACATTCTGTTTGATCTCGTCACCTGCGATATTTTCCTCAAGTTTGGTGCGAGCATACACGGCACGCACGGTAGCGTTGCCGAAGTCATACATGCCGCCCAGACGAGTTTCACTGATATCCAAATCTTCAGGCGTTACGCCACCAATCTCTTCCGATACCTTGCCGTAAGTCAAGCCGACCATGACAGGGCCGTTGTTGTAGTTCAGGCCAAGGTCATATGCCGTGCTATCAAATTCTGCACCAGCCGTTTCCGACTTGTTTTCGTTGGCAACATACATAGCGGTTGCCTGTAAGCCTGAGAATGAGGGCGAAATGTAGGCGATGGAATTGTTGAAGCGGGTATCAAACAGCGAGGAAGTCGTAGCTGAGCGGGTAGCAGGAGGAGTACTGTAGCCGACACCACCGTTAGCCAACGATCCACCCAGCTTGCCGAGAATGGCGCTGTTGCTGCCAATGCCATCAGCATCACCTGCGTTAACATCCAGTGCGACACCCAGTGCGCGGGTAGGGCCGGTCAGGTTACCCAGCAGCACTTTACCGAAGTTGCCAGACAGGCCGACAAAGCTGTCGCGGCTGGTACCCAGAGCGCTACCTGTATCAAAGTTGGCTTCGGATTCAAATTGGAAAATGGCGGAAAGGCCATTGCCCAGGTTTTCCGTACCCTTAAAGCCGATATGCGAGCCATTGGTCGACACGCGGTTGAAGTTGGGGGTGCCGTCAATGCCGTTGCCACCGCTCACTTTAATGAAGTCAAACGACGCATCAGCGACGCCATAGATGGTGACATTGGTTTGCGCGAAAGCAGCGCTGGAAAGACCAGCGATAGCCAGAGCGATAAGTTTCTTTTGCATGAGTAACTCCTAATGAATAAAAGTTTAAGTTGAACTGCGATTACTTCTTGAGGCTTGATGACTACAAATTTAAAAGCAAAATTTATAAACCAGCGATCAATGACTTCACGTGTTGCCACTGTCGATGGCGACTTGTCGATAAGGTTTAATTACCGATAAGGTGAAAGGATTATGGGATGCCTCTGAATGCAGAGCAACATAAATCAGGCAAACGGAACAGATTTTTGGAAATTTGTGGGGTTTTTGCAACAATGGGTGATGAGACTCTTCTTTCATCCTCTACTCTCTCATTGTCAGGGGACAAGGGTGCGCCTGGTTGCAATCCCCCGCTTCTGTCCGCCCGTATAATTCTTTCTTTCTGCTTTTCTATTTCCCTTGCTGTTTATGAATGTCTTGTTTGAAGAGGATGGCGCG
>JAUSQB010000012.1 GCA_030652715.1 Rugosibacter sp. | reverse complement strand
GAGCTCGATATCGAAGACATCAATCCCCGCAAACTTTTTGAACAGCACAGCCTTGCCTTCCATCACCGGCTTGGCTGCCAGCGGCCCGATATTGCCGAGGCCCAGGACAGCTGTGCCATTGGTCACGACCCCCACCAGATTGGCGCGCGAGGTGAGGCGGTTAACCTGACTGGGGTCCGCCACAATCGCGTTGCAGGCCGCAGCAACGCCGGGGGAATACGCCAGACCCAGATCGCGCTGGTTGGTGAGCCCCTTTGTTGGCACCACGGCAATCTTTCCGGCGGTGGGAAACGCATGGTATTCAAGGGCGGCGGCGGCGAGATTTTCTTGTTCGGTAGACATATCGATGTTTAAGCAGTGGCAGAAAGTTTTTCAATCATAAACCTGCACGATGCATATTGATCGGTGGGTTATTGCATCAAGTATGGCAAAATCAAAGCATTCGCTAAAGGCAGGTATGGCATGCGAGGGGTTTTTGACCGGATGTTCCACTTCAATGAGTTCTTTAGCTAAACCGCCAACCGATTTGCTTGAAGCCGCAGCCTCCACGCTGGCGTATTACAACCAGGCCGCCGATGCTTTTCGCGCAGGCACGCAAGCTCACGATGTGAGCCAGAATATCGCCGCGTTGTTGCGCCATATCCATGTCGCTCCGCCGTTTACCGTGCTGGATGTCGGGTGTGGCCCCGGGCGCGATCTCAAGACATTTACCGCGCTGGGTCATCGGGCGATCGGGCTGGATGGCTCGGCGGCGTTTGTGACTATGGCCCGATCCGACACCGGGTGCGAAGTCTGGCAGCAAAACTTTCTCGCGCTGGATTTGCCTGCAACGCATTTTGATGGGGTATTCGCCAACGCCTCGCTGTTTCATGTGCCCAGCCTGGCCTTGCCTCAAGTGTTGCGGCAATTGCATGCCACCTTGAAACCCGGCGGCGTATTGTTTAGCTCCAACCCGCGCGGCAATAATCAGGAGGGCTGGCAGGGCGAGCGCTATGGTGCTTATCATGATCTGGCTAGCTGGTGCCAGCAGATGACTCAAGCCGGGTTTATGGAACTTGAACATTACTATCGCCCCGAGGGTTTTCCGCGCGATCAACAGCCGTGGCTGGCCAGTGTGTGGCGTGCCAAGACGCCTTCTTCGATTTGATTCACGAGATAAACCCGCAGGACACATACGGGTTGGTGGTCAAGTCGTTTCAGGCTGCTTCCAGCTTCGCGATGGCCAGTGCCAGCCACTTGACGCCCGCTGCCTTGAAGTTGACTTGCACGCGCGCATCCGTGCCGCTGCCTTCGGCATTCACAATAACGCCGGGGCCGAATTTGGCGTGGTGCACATTCATGCCGATAGAAAAACCGCTGTCCTTTGGTGGATGGCTCATGCGCGGAGCGGGAGCAGGTGACCTGACCTTGTTATGAACGGTGTTGTGAAAAGTCTTGTCCAGAGGCGGATTCAAAAGTCCGTT
>JAUSQB010000160.1 GCA_030652715.1 Rugosibacter sp. | reverse complement strand
CGGTGTGGGCTACAGTTTCGTTCTTCCCGGCGCACGCTATAGTAAACCTGCAAAGGGATCCGTATCTCCTCGTGGGTTTCAGAGTGGAGAAATCAACATCCCACTTGCTGCGATTGGGGAATTGCGTGTCGCGTTTGATGGTCTGGTCGTTGACCCCGATCCTCTCATGCCGGGTCCCAACGGCGTGCCGATTGCCTCGATAGCCGGACGCCATATGGGGCGGCGACAGGCCAAGCGCGGCTTTACGGTTGTGATCCGTGCAGAGGGTGAAAGTAATGTCAGCGTTCTTGCCGGTGGGCTTACTGAGGACTGCGCAACGGCGTTGGTCGCTGATATTGAAAAAAGCATTGGCGATGTAACGCAACCTTCTCCAGTCTAAAGGAGATCGAGAATGTGGAAGCATGTCATGTTGTCTCTGGGGGTGGTGACATTGATGGCATGCTCACCCTCAAAGGAGGAGGTATCGGGCGATCAAGCGGAAGAGATGTTGATGCACGACGCTAGCATCCTGACATGGGCACACGATCAGCATGGTGATACTGTGCACGCCCAAACATTTTACGGTGATTTCACCGGTGATGGCCTTGACGATGCATTAGCTTGGGTACTTTATCCCAGTGGTGGCAACAGCGAGTTTCTGGATGTGGCGCTGTTCCGTAACGAAGGCGGACGTGTGCTTTATTATCGAAGCATTGATAACGTTTTTGGTGGTGATCCGAGAGATGTCGTTTTTGAACAGGGACGTATCACACTGACCACAACAATGCCGAACCCGGGCGACCCACGCTGCTGCCCAACCGGGTCACGTAATTGGGCGATAGATACGAAATGATAGCCAAAGTTCCTCGCAGGCAGGCTCTAACAAAAGCTTCAACACGGACTGGCTTTTCCGCTGGCGCTCCAAAGCCAGCCGGTTAAGCTTAGCGTTGAAGCTGTAGAAAAACCCAATTTCAGCCGAAATTTCTTCTCCCCAAGCGCAGCGTTGGCCGCGCTTTTTTGTTTTTGAACTGCTGAATTTGGGTGAGTAAAAAGTCGGCACCACAAGGATGCTTTCTTGAGGTTAACCTTGCCGCTGGCGGCGGCTTTCAAACAAGCACAGGCCAGCAGAAACGGAAACGTTCAGGCTTTCCACGCTGCCGTGCATGGGGATGTAGGCGAGCTCATCGCATGTCTCTTGCGTTAAGCGGCGCATGCCGCTGCCTTCGGCGCCCAGCACCCAGGCGGTGGGGCCTTTTTGGTCGATGGCGTAGATTTCCCGCTTGGCGTCGGCTGCGGTGCCGATCACCCAGATTTCACGCTCTTGCATTTCACGCAATGAGCGGGCGAGATTGGTCACCACAATGTAAGGCACGGTGTCCGCTGCGCCGCTGGCGACTTTAATGGCGGTGGCATTTAACCCGCAGGCTTTGTCTTTCGGGGCGATCACGGCGTGTGCGCCAGCGGCGTCGGCCACACGCAGGCAAGCACCGAGGTTGTGCGGGTCGGTAATGCTGTCGAGAACCAGCAGCAGTGCGGGCTCTTGCAGGTTTTCCAGCACGTCGTCCAGCGTGATATGTCGTGCCTGGGATGCCACGCGGGCGACGACGCCTTGATGGCTGCTGTTTCTGCCCACAGCGCCGGACATCGCGTCCAGCCGTGCGGTGTCAGATAGTGTGACGCGCACCTTGAAACTCTCGGCCAGTTTTAACAGGTCGCGCATGCGGCCGTCCTGGCGGCCTTCGGCGATGATGATTTCATGTACGTCTTCGGCGGCATGGCGCAGTTTGGCGGTGATGGCATGAAAGCCGTAAATCAGACGTGTTTCAGACATTTTTTGCATTCGGGTTATCACTGAGAAGACGCACTTCGCGTTGTGGGAAGGGAATGGAGATACCGTGTTGTTTGAAGTTTTTCCAGATAGTCATATTGATGGCTGACTTCAGTCCCAGGCTGCCGTTTTCTGGATCGGCAATCCAGAATCCTAGTAGCAGATTGACGCCTGAGTCGGCAAAATGCTCGATATACGCATCCGACGTCGGTTTTTTCAGTACCCGCGGATGGGCATCGGCTGCCTCGACCATCAGCCGCAACGCCAGTTCCAGGTCGCTGCCATAACTTACCTGCACCGGCAACGAAAACCAGACATTACGGTCGGTATAGGTATCGTTTTGCACTACGGAAGAAACCAGCAACTCATTAGGCACTAAAAACTCAATGCCTGTCATGTTGCGCAGTACAGTATAGCGTGCGGTGATCTTGGTTACCACGCCACGATCGGTGCCGATGCTGATCAGGTTCCCCAGCCGGATCGAGCGATCAAGCAAAATGATGAAGCCTGAAACGTAGTTGCTGGTGATCTTTTGCAGGCCAAAGCCAAGACCCACACCGAGGGCGCCACCAAATACCGACAGTGTGGTGAGATCAATGCCCACCATGGGCAGCGCAATCAATATGGCAAATAGCGCCAACAGGGCGCGCAGCAAGCGCGAGAGCACAATGCGCAAATTGGTATCCATATCCGCTGTTCGATTCAAGCGGGACTCAAACGCATTGGAAAGCCACAAGGCAATTAATAGTGTTGCGGCAACAGTGACCAGGCCTTGCAGTATTTGCCACAAGGAAAGCGGTGTTTTACTGATCGGCAATGTGACAGATTCCAGCGCTTCAACGATGTCTGGCAGCACGCCGAGAATGTGCAAAGCAACGATGGTCCATGCAAGGGTGGCAAAAATACGCTCAAAGTTTGTCAGCCATGTCGCATAGGTAAAGCTGTGTCGCAAAATATAAAATACCAGCCGAATGGCCGCAAGCGAGCCTAGCAGCGGCAGGGCCAGCGTTAATAAATTCGTGTGCATCACTGGCTGCAAAAGCCAGCGTGAAAAGATGACAAATAGCAGCGCTGCTATCGGGAAAATGACACGTTTGAGGCTGCCCCGGCCTAATTGACTGGCACGCCCCAGATCGGGTGTTGCATGGGCGGCGACTCGCTCACGTACGACGCCTTCAACAAGTTTGGCCAGCATGAGCGAAACTGCTAACGCGGCAAACTGCCACAGGATATGAGGGTGATTCAGGTCGGTAGTCAGGCTATTCAAATACGCAGGGAGTTCAATCGACATGGTGAGTTTCCTTATATTCCTTTTCAAACGGCTGAGCTTCAGCGTGATGGCGTTGCCAGTTGTTCAGATAGCGTTGCAGCAGCGCTGGGTTGTCGCGCAGAATAAGCAAGTTTTCAGCGTTGCGCGCTTGCGCGGACCAGGTAAAGTTATAGCTGCCTGTGATCAGAATGCCATGAGGCGTCGCGGCATCAATCAGGATGATTTTATTGTGGGCAATGGCATATCGGGTTTCCAGGCGGATGGGAATATCTGCTGCTGCCAAGGTTGGGATTTGCGAGATTTGTCCGCTATCGAGCATTTTCTGATCGGCCAGAATAGCGACAATGACTCCCCGTGCTTTGGCAGCCATGAGCGCTTGGCTTATCGATCGGCTGGTGAGCAGATAGGCTTGCACGTGGATAGTCTGTTGTGCCTCAGTCAGTGCCCGAACGATCGCGCCTTCCGCATCATCCCAGGGGGTGAATAAAGCGTCGATAGAGCCTGTCGCGGCGAGGGTTTCTGCTCTGGCCGTGATACTTATGGATGCTAGCGCCAGTATCACTGCAGCCAGCGCCAGCGGTTTTCCTGAGTGAATCATTCCTGGCGCTGCAACACGGCAGCGTAAAAGCCGTCGGTGTTGTGGACAGGCGGGCTGAGATGAAGGTCTGCTGTGGTATTGATGCCTTCGATACGAATGTCTTGATTTGCCAAAATATCAGCAGCGGACAAGCGGCAAAACTCAGGATGGCTTGCCAGAAAAGCATCGACAATCGCTTCGTTTTCTTCGCTGAGTATGCTGCACGTGGCATACACCAGTCGGCCACCGGGTTTCAGCAGACGGGCGGCGGCAGCGAGAATTGCTGCTTGCTTTTGCGTGAGTTCAGCGATGCTTTCCGGTGTTTGCCGCCATTTGAGATCGGGATTGCGGCGCAAGGTGCCCAG
>JAUSQB010000054.1 GCA_030652715.1 Rugosibacter sp. | reverse complement strand
GTATCATCATTGGCGGCGCATTTGGCAGAATTGTCGATTCGCTCGTCAAGGACATCATCATGCCATTGGTCGGCAAGCTGATCGGCAATGTCAATTTCACCGAGATGTTCATACAACTTTCGCCCCCGGTCAAAGCCATCGAAGGCGCCGCAACATATGAGTCACTGACCAAAGCAGGTGCTTCATTACTGGCTTATGGCAACTTCTTGACCATTTTGCTCAACTTTATCATTCTCGCTTTTGTTATTTTTCAAATGATCAAGCTGGTTAATCGCTTAAAAGGCCCCGCACCTGCCGCAGCACCTGCAGTCACGCCAGAAGACATTGTGCTGCTGCGCGAAATTCGCGACAATTTGAAGAAATAAGTGAAGAAATAAAATTCAGCCCAGGATTGAAATAACCCGCCACCGAAAGATAGCGGGTTATTTTTTTGCCTGCACCAGCCGCGTTAAATCATCCACGATCTCTTTTGAGTGGCGCGATGTATCCACCTGAAGGTAAGCTTTGACGATCTTGCCCTGCGGATCAATCAGAAACGTATAACGCTTGGCAAATTTGGCAACCAGCAGGTCTGAGAGAGCGCCATAACTGCGCGCAACTGCCGCATCCTGATCTGCCAGCAAGGGAAATGGCAGGTGGTATTTGTCAGCAAATTTTTTGTGGGAAGCCGAGTCATCCACGCTCACGCCAACCACTTGCGCGTTTAACGCGGTCAATGCGTGCAAGTCATCTCTAAATTGACAAGCCTCCTGCGTGCAGCCGGGCGTGTCATTCTTGGGATAAAAGTAAAGCACTACCCATTGGCCGCGCAAATCCTGGAGCCGCCACACTTTGCCGTTCTGGTCGGGCAGCGTAAAACCTGGGGCGATCGCACCGATGGTCGGTACCTCGGCATGTGCAGGCAATGCGCCGAGCAAACCCAGCCCGCCGATAACGCTAAAAACACCAAGGCAAACCATAAAACATCGCGCCGTAAAGAAGCGTTGGCATATGCATTGGTACAAATTTTGATAGCTCATGATTATTTTCTCATGGTAGAGCATTGCCGCAAAACCAGGCAAGTACGGATGTCATACAAAATGAACCGGAATTAACCTGAACGTGGATTTACTGGAACGCAGCATGACAGATTACAATATCACCATTGCCATGGAAACCACATGCCTCGCCAATCACTTTCTCATCGCCATGCCCGCCATGGACGACCCGAATTTTTCGCGCACGCTGACTTACATTTGCGAGCATAACGCGGAAGGTGCGGTAGGCATAATCGTTAACCGGCCAACGGATATGCGCCTGGGCGAGCTTTTCAAGCGCGTCGCCATTCCACTCGAAGAAGGCTTGCCCACACAGTGTTTTGCCAATTTGCCCGTGTATGCTGGCGGCCCGGTGCAAACCGACCGCGGCTTTGTGCTTCACCGCACCACAAAGCTGTGGCAAAGCTCGCTCAAGGTAACCGATGACATTGCACTCACCAGCTCGCGCGATATCTTGCAAGCCATGGGCAGCGCAGACCAGCCCTGCGAAGTGCTAGTCACGCTAGGCTATGCCGGCTGGATGGCGGGACAACTGGAATGGGAGCTCGCGCAAAATACCTGGCTGACGGTTGAGGCTTCCCCGCGAATATTGTTTGACGTGCCCAGTGAAGCGCGTCTTGCCGCAGCGATGCAACTGTTAGGCGTTGATTTTGCCAATCTGTCCGAGGTTGCCGGTCATGCATGACGAAACGCTGCTGGCCTTTGACTTCGGCCTGCAACGGATTGGCGTGGCACTGGGCGAAATACGTCTGGGCCAGGCACGCGCGCTCACCTGCATTGCCCATGAAGCCAACGCCGCACGCTTTGCGGCGATCGGCGAGCTGATCAATGAGTGGCAACCTACACGGCTGTTAGTTGGCCGACCGCTCAATGAAGACGGCAGCGCACACGACATGACAGCGCGTTGCACGCGCTTTGCCAATCAACTGCGCGGCCGGTTTGCGTTGCCGGTAGAAGAAGTCGATGAACGCTATAGCTCAATCGAAGCCGATGCTGCGCTCAGGCAAACATCCGATTCGCCTCATACCAAGGCTCCTTGTTTCACGGCGTCTCACCAGCACCGACTTTCCTGGCAAGAACGCAAAGCCCAAGTCGATGCTGAAGCCGCGCGCGTCATTTTACAAAGCTGGCTGGAAGCCCATGCCCATCAAGCTGCCTGACGCAGAAGCGCTCTGCCAGATCCTTGCCGACCAACTGCGGCCGCATGTTGATCTGGCACACACCGCACTGGTTGGCATTCACACGGGCGGCGCCTGGGTGACTGAGCGTCTGCATGCCATGCTCGGGCTGCACACTGCGCTTGGCGTGCTGAATGTCTCTTTTCACCGCGACGACTACAACCAGCGCGGACTGCATGCCAACACCCAAACATCGCATATCCCGTTCGAAACCGAGGGCGCGCATATCATCATCGTCGATGACGTGCTCTACACTGGCCGCACCATCCGCGCGGCAATGAATGAACTATTCGACTATGGCCGCCCAAACAAAATAGAGCTAGCTGTTCTGGCTGATCGCGGCGGGCGCGAATTGCCTATCGCCGCAGACTTCTGCGCCCATACCCTGAACCTGCCCACTGCACAGATGCTGGAGCTGGAGCGCGCACCTGACGGCACCCTATCTTTTCGACTGACCGACAAATGACCTTATCGAGCACCAACCGCAATCCCCAGCTCAACAAGCACGGTGAGCTCACTCATTTGCTAAGCATCGAAGGGCTGCCATGCGATATGCTGACTCGCATTCTGGATACGGCCATACCCTTCACCGAAGTCGCCGAACGCGAAGTGAAAAAAGTGCCCCTCTTGCGCGGCAAAAGCGTGTTCAATTTGTTTTTCGAAAACTCAACCCGCACGCGCACGACGTTTGAAATCGCCGCCAAACGCTTGTCTGCCGATGTCATCAATCTCAACATCAATACATCGTCTGCCAGCAAGGGCGAAACGCTGCTCGATACCGCCGACAATCTGGCCGCCATGCAAGCGGACATGTTTGTCGTTCGCCATGCAGCCAGCGGCGCACCCTATCTCATGGCCCAGCATCTGGCCGCCACCGGGCAGAATCACATTCATGTCATCAATGCCGGCGATGGCCGCCATGCACACCCGACGCAAGGCCTGCTCGACATGTACACCATTCGCCATTACAAGCGGGATTTCACGCAACTCACGGTGGCCATTGTCGGTGACGTGTTGCACTCACGGGTCGCCCGTAGCCAGATACACGCGCTGACCACGCTGGGCGTGCCCGAAGTCCGCGTCATTGCGCCCAAAACCCTGCTGCCCGGAGGCGTCGAGCGGCTCGGTGTACGGGTATTCAACGACATGAAAGAAGGCCTGCGCGGTGTGGATGTGGTGATGATGCTGCGCTTGCAAAATGAACGCATGCAGGGCGCGCTCCTGCCCAGCGCGCAGGAATATTTCAAATCCTACGGTCTGACGATGGACAAGCTGGCGCTGGCCAAACCCGACGCCATTGTCATGCATCCGGGGCCCATGAATCGCGGTGTGGAAATCGAATCCGCCGTTGCCGATGGCACGCAGGCGGTGATCTTGCCGCAGGTCACTTTCGGCATCGCCGTGCGCATGGCGGTGATGGCCATGCTGGCAGGAGCTTGAGATGAAGCTACACATCCGTGGCGGCCGCCTGATCGACCCGGCCAGTGGCACAGACAAGCGCACTGATCTGTTCATCGCCGCCGGCAAAATAGTCGGCGCTGGCGCAGGTGGCAAAAGCGCGGCACCGACGGGCTTTACCGCAAATATCGTGCTGGATGCCACCGGCTGCATTGTTTGCCCCGGCCTCATTGATCTTTCCGCGCGGCTGCGCGAGCCGGGCTTTGAATACAAAGCCACGCTGGAATCCGAAATGGCCGCCGCCGCCGCTGGCGGTGT
>JAUSQB010000048.1 GCA_030652715.1 Rugosibacter sp. | reverse complement strand
TCCTGCGAGTCGGTCATCAGCGCCCGGAGATCCTGTTTCACGGCCGCCAGGTCGAGGCGCTTGAACGCTTCGGTGTAGTTGAAGCCCTTGTCCATGGGATCAGACAGGGACGAGTGCTGGTGCAGTATCTTCAGGTTGAGTTGGTTCGGCCACCACTCGCGGTTCGACTTTCCAGCGTCGGCGGTGTGATGGAATGGGCATTTCGTTTCGCTAGACATGTGCTTCTCCTTTTGTGTATTTAGGGGGTTAGTAAGCCAATGCGACATCGGCATAGAGATCAATGAGCCATCGAATGGCTGATAATGGTCTGCTGAAATGTGATGCCATGATTTTGCTCCTTTGTTGAACTGCATAGCCATCTTAGAAGCGGTTAATTAATTAATCAAATTGATTTTTACTCTTCATGTGATAGTAAATAACTATTAATTGGTGATAGCGAGATTGCCTCCATTTTTCGCACACGGTGATTGTTTGTTGAGCGTGCTACCATGCCGCGCCCATGTCAGTTCTTGATCCTATTTTTGCCCTTGAAGGGCCGCTTGCCCAAGCGGTTGAAGGGTTTCGCGTGCGTCCGCAGCAGCTGGAAATGGCGCAGCGCATTGCTTTGGCCATTGCAGGCAACGCCGTGCTGGTGGCTGAAGCCGGTACGGGCACGGGCAAAACCTTTGCCTATCTGGTGCCAGCGCTACTCTCGGGCGGCAAAGTCATCATTTCAACGGGGACAAAAACATTACAGGATCAATTGTTCAACCGCGATTTACCCGCCGTGCGAGCGGCGTTGAAAGTAGGCGCATCCATCGCGTTGCTCAAAGGCCGCGCGAACTATGTGTGTCCCTATCATCTTGAACGCGCGATGAGCACGGGGCGCCTGGCATCGCGTGAAGAAGCGGGTCATCTGCGCAAAATTGTTCGTTTTGCAGAGCGCACCAAAACGGGGGACAAGGCCGAATGTGTGGATGTGCCCGAAGATTCAGCCGCCTGGCATGTAGCTACATCGACGCGCGAGAATTGTCTCGGGCAGGAATGCCCGAACGTCAAGCAATGCTTTGTGTTGACGGCCCGCCAGAATGCACAAATGGCCGATGTGGTGGTAGTCAATCACCATCTGTTTTTTGCCGATGTGATGTTGAAAGATGAAGGCATGGGCGAGCTGTTGCCTGCGTGTAACACGGTTATTTTTGATGAGGCACACCAGTTGCCTGAAATTGCCGGGCTGTTTTTTGGCGAGAGTATTTCCACATCGCAGTTGATTGATTTATCGCGCGATGTGCGAACAGAAGGGCTGACCTCGGCAAAAGATTATCTGCCATTGCAAGACGCCGCACAGACCTTGGATAAGGCAGCACGCGATTTGCGCTTGTCGGTCAAAGGTGAGAATGTGCGCTTGCCCGCAAGCCAGGTGGAAAACGAGCGCGATTTTTCTTCTGCCTTGACGACAGTAACAAACGCTTTGCGCGAGTTGGGCAAACACCTCGAAGCCCAATCCGCTCGCGGCGAAGGTCTGGCAAATTGCCTGGAGCGTACGCAGCAGTTAGCGCAACGCTTGACGCGCTGGCAAAAGGGCGAAGCAGCAGAGCAGGGTGGATCCGTCGTTAAATGGCTTGAAGTGTATTCACACGCCTTGTCGCTGAATGTGACGCCGCTGGATATTGCACCGATTTTCCGCCGCCAGATGGAAGGCCATCCGCGCGCGTGGATTTTTGCCTCTGCCACGCTGGCGGTGGGGCAGAATTTTTCGCACTATTGCGATGCACTGGGCTTGCATGAAGCCGAAACGGTGGTGTGGGGCAGCCCGTTTGATTACGCCAATCATGGTTTGTTGTACGCGCCCCAAGGCATGCCGGATCCGAACAGTGCCTTGTATCAGGAGGCGGTGGCCGAAGCTGCCTGGCCAGCTATTCGCGCAGCAGGTGGGCGAACCTTTGTATTGTGTACCTCGTTACGCGCGATGCGGCGAATACGCGAGCTATTGCAAGAGAAGCTGCAAAAAGAAGCGCTTGATTTGCCCCTGCTCATGCAAGGCGAAGGCTCGAAAACAGAACTGCTGGAACGGTTTCGCTTTCTCGGCAACGCGATTCTTGTGGCCAGCGTGAGCTTTTGGGAAGGCGTGGATGTGCGCGGCGAAGCGCTTTCGCTGGTGGTCATCGACAAGCTGCCATTTGCGCCGCCCGATGATCCGGTGCTTGCCGCGCGGATTGAAAGCTTGCGACAAGCAGGTGAAAATGCCTTTATGACGTATCAACTACCGCAGACCGTCATCAGCATGAAGCAGGGTGCGGGCAGGTTGATTCGCGATGAGGTGGATCGCGGCGTGCTGATGATTTGTGATCCGCGCCTGACCAGCAAGCCGTATGGCAAAGCCATCTGGCGCTCGCTGCCACCGATGCGCCGCACGCGCGATATTGTCGATGTCGAGACATTTTTCGCGCAGCCGGTAAAATCAGCCTCATGACTACACATGCCTGCATTGCCCTGGCGGATCGGCTCAATGCCGGATGTCATTGCGGGTCGCTGGATCGTGCGCGGCTGGACAGCGAGCTGGAGCGCGTCAGCCAGGGTTTTAACGAGCTGGTCATGGCACAGCGGCCGCATTTGTTTTCCAGTTCCGTGACCTTTGTGGGCGATGAACATATCCGGCAGATGGCAGCACTGATCGCCGCTATCGAACAGGTGGTGGCCATGCCTGCCTATCAGGCACATGTCTTAGCCCATGCGCCTGACATTGCCCACCATCAGCCAGCGGCACGTGGTGTTTTTCTGGGTTACGACTTTCATGTGGGCCGCACGGGGCCGCAACTGATTGAGATCAATACCAACGCAGGCGGTGGCCTGCTCAATGCGCTGCTCGCGCGTGCGCAAAAAATCTGCTGCGAAGAAGTGGAAGCCTTGTTGCCAGGCGATTTGGCGCATGCCACGCCGGAG
>JAUSQB010000040.1 GCA_030652715.1 Rugosibacter sp. | reverse complement strand
GAGAAACTCGCCCACGCGTATGCCAACTTCATAACCGACGACCACCGCCAGCAAAAAATCCTTGCCCGATTTGCCTAGCGTCTGGGCCAGTGCCAAGGCGGGCGGAAATACTACGGTGGCCGGATGGAAAACCGAACCATTGTGCACGTCATCCTGCTCAACGTAGTGCGATGCGGCAGCATTCACCATCGCGGCAAAGTAGGCGCTGGTGGCACGGCGCGAGATCAATACCTCAGCGCCGGAATCATGCGGCATTGCAGGTCCCATGGCGAGTGCAAAGCGCTCGATGGCTTCCACCGGACGCGCGCCCTTGCCGGCTAGCGCAGAAGCCAGCCAATCGAGGAACAAATCTTCGGCACGGCGCAAAACGGGCGCGGGAATATCCTCAAACTTCAGCTCGGCGGCAAAGCGGGCGAGGGTTGCACTAGACTCAGCACTAGGCTCATTTGCGCTGGCTTCGTTTTTTTTATCTGCTACGTTCATTCAAATCGCCCCTTCAGTTTGCAGTTGCTGGATTTCGCTGCCGCTCAAACCCAGCTCAGCCAGAATCGCTTGCGTGTGCTCGCCCAACGCAGGCACGGCATCCATGCGCGGATCATCAGTTGCCGACGCGCCCGGCGGCAGCAATGCAGGCAGCGGCCCGACGGGTGAATCTATGGTGCGCCAGCGATTCCGTGCCGCGAGTTGCGGATGCCGCCACAGCGCGGCCATGTCATTCACACGGGCGTTGGCAATTTCGGCTTTATCCAGTCGATCAACCAGCGTTGCGCCATCCAGCTGCACAAAAACTTCATCGATAATCGCCGCCAGCATTTGCCGGTTGGTCTGGCGTTGTGCGTTGCCGGCAAAGCGCTCGTCGGTGGCCAGCTCCGGCTTTAATAACACCTGCTGGCAGAACACCACCCACTCGCGCTCGTTTTGCAGGCCGAGCATGACCGTACCCGCCGTATCGCCAGCGCCGACTTTAAATGGGCCATACGGATAAATCGTCGCATGCGATGCGCCCGTGCGCCCCGGCGGCGGCTGATCGTCAATGCTGTAATACAGCGGATAACTCATCCACTCAGTCATGGCTTCCAGCATCGAAATCTCGATGCGTCGGCCGCGGCCGGTCTTGCCGCGCTCGATCAAGGCCGCGAGGATGCTGGAGTAGGCATACATGCCAGCGGCAATGTCAGCAGCCGAATTGCCCGCCTTGCAGGGCGTCTCCGGCGTGCCGGTAATCGAGAGAAAACCGGCTTCGCTCTGGATCAGCAGGTCGTAGGCTTTCTTTTCCGTGTAGGGGCCATCGTCGCCGTAGCCGGAAATATCGCAAAGTATCAACCGTGGGTAGGATTTTTCCAATGCCTCATACGACAAGCCTAAGCGCGCCGCCGCGCCTGGGGCCAGGTTTTGCACCAGCACGTCGGCTTCAGCCAGCAAGCGATGCAATACGCCGTTTGCCAGCGGATGCTTGACGTCCAGCGTCAGGCTTTCCTTGGAGCGATTGGTCCACACAAAATGCGAAGCCATGCCATGTGTGCGTTGGTCATAGCCGCGCGCAAAATCGCCGCTGCCGGGGCGCTCGATCTTGATCACCCGCGCGCCCAGATCAGCCAACTG
>JAUSQB010000037.1 GCA_030652715.1 Rugosibacter sp. | reverse complement strand
TCGGTCACGCGCTGCTGGAATCCGGGCTGGTCAAAATGCTTCAGCCAGCTCGCTTTGGTGGCTATGAAACACCGTTTGTCCACTATGCCGAAGTGATTAAACGTATCGGCAGCTATGATCTCTCCCCCGCCTGGGTATCCGGCATTCTCAGTATTCATCATTACTGGGGCGGCCTGGTCAGCCCCGAATTGCAAGAAGAATTATGGGGCAAAGACCCTGAAACGATTTTCACGGATTCTTTCATGCTGGCTGGCAAAACCGAAATTGTCTCCGGAGGCTTGACACTTTCGGGACGCTGGGCCTGGCTATCTGGTACGCCCTTTGCCAAGTGGGTAGCAGTAGGTGCCATCGGTGCCTTTGAAGCGGGTGCCGAGCCCGAATATATGATGCTGTTCTTGCCTGAGGGCAGTTACACCGTGATTGATGACTGGCACACCATGTGCCTGCGATGGTCGAGCTCCGTAAGTGTGGAAGTCAAGGATGCCTTTGTTCCCTCGCATCGCATTTTCCGTCTGGGACGGTGCATGAAAACCAATCAATATCCCGGTCAGGCTGTTAATCCCGGAGGGCTGTATCAGATTCCGTTTGTGCCAGCGCTGGCTCTGGCACTGGTTGCCCCGGGGCTGGGAGGCGCTCAAGGCATGCTGGAACGATTCAAGACCCGTGCAAAATCGCGTATTCCGGTTTTTTCAGGGCAGCGCCAGGCAGACTTTACGCTTTCGCAGACGGCTCTGGCCGAAACAACCGTGGCAATTGAGATGGCCGACGGGTTGCTCAAACGATACGTCGCAGAGCTTGACGATGCCGCTGCAGGGCGAATCTCATCTGAATGATGATGATCGCATGCACCTTTTTACCTGGCGGGCGATCATTTCCAAACGGTCGCGTGAAGCCAGCCAGAACATCATGGATTTTGCAGGTGCTGGCGCAAGCTACGATCATGAACCCATGCAGCGCTTTTAGCGCGACATGTACATGATGGGGCAGCATATTGCCCTGAACTTTGAGACCAGTATGCGCAATTACGGCAAAAACCTGCTGGGCTTGCCGCCCGATTCCGTACTGTATTAACGCCAAAACAGTGCCGTACGACCCCTTAAACCTTGCCTATTTTTAAATTATGAAAAAGAACCTGAAATCACTGATTGCGATAACACTAGGTTTGCCTTTGCTGGCAAACGCACCTGCCGCCCTGGCCTATGATCTTCCGCCCATCAACCTGGGGTTTACCAGTTTTGTTGACGGCGGGCCGCCCGGTGGGCCTGGTTGGTATTTCAACCAGTTCGTGCAGTTTTATCACGCCACCCACTTCAAAGATGCTAACGGACATGACTTGCCCCTGCCGTCGCCGGAAATCAATGCCACGGTGAGCCTGTCGCAAATTGTCTGGCTGAGCAATATCGACATGCTGGGCGGTAAATTCGGCGCTACAGCCGTGCTTCCGGCTGCGGCACTGGAAGCCAGCTATGGCGCGCCGGGCCCTTTCCCTGAAACCGGTAAAAATGGCCTGGGGGATTTTGCTTTTGGTCCGCTCATTCAATGGGGCCCCTACATAGGGCCCCATGGTCCGCGCTTTGTGCACCGTCTGGAAATCTCGGGCACTATCCCGACCGGGGAATATGACGCAAAAAAAACGCTCAACCCGGGCGCAAATCACTGGACCTTTAATCCTTATTGGTCGGGGACGATATTTTTCACTCCACGGTGGACGGCATCGACCCGTATTTTTTATTTGTGGAATGGTAAAAACACCGACCCTAACCCGGGTTGGGTGGCGCGCGGGGCAAAGGATGTGCGTCCGGGACAAGCCTTTCACTTTAACTTTGCAACGGAATATGAAGTTCTGCCCGGCAAATTGCGCTTGGGTGTGAATGGCTATTTTCTCAAACAGACAACCGATACCCAGATGAATGGGCAGGATGTTGCCAATACCCGCGAGCGCGCATTCGGCATTGGCCCGGGCCTGCTCTGACATATGACCAGCAAGGATCACGTATTTGCCAGTTATTACAAGGAGTCAGGCGTCAGAAACCGCACCTCGGGCGACAGGTTGTCATTGCGCTATACCCACGCGTTCTGATGGCTGATTCGGCGCCGTGGGCGGGCCTTTGATCTCGCCCCAGGAGGCTTACCGAGAGGGTTTTGGCCGGCTCACGCACCGGCGCAACCTGGGCTTCGTCCAGCAGCATGGGGGGCATGACCCACGCCGGGGATCTCCACCAATCGTGACTTGACCACGGATAATCCGCCGGATTGATCACCATCCCGGCACGCACCGGATTCATCTTGATGTAACGCATCAGC
>JAUSQB010000029.1 GCA_030652715.1 Rugosibacter sp. | reverse complement strand
CCGAATTCAAGGCCCGCTACAAAATCGGCGCAGTCAATTCAATCAACTGGGCGCGTGTCGCCGCGCAGATTGTGTATTACTTCAAAGGCTATTTTTCAGCGACGCAATCGAATGACGAAAAAGTGGTATACAGCGTGCCATCGGGCAACTTCGGCAACATCTGCGCCGGACATGTGGCGCGCATGATGGGGCTGCCGATTGCCCGGCTCATTTTGGCCACCAATGAAAACAATGTGCTCGACGAATTTTTCCGCAGCGGTATTTATCGGCCGCGCACCTCGACAGAAACTCACGTGACATCCAGTCCTTCGATGGACATTTCCAAGGCCTCGAATTTCGAGCGCTTTGTATTTGATCTGGTGGGCCGCGATGCAGCAGTTGTATGTGAATTATGGCGCTCGGTCGACGCAGGCGGAGCCTTTGATCTCAACGCAACCCCGTTCATGGCACATCTGCCTGAGTTTGGCTTAGTCTCCGGCAGCAGCGCGCATGCTGATCGGCTGGCAACCATTCGCGATGTCTGGCAACGCCATCAGTTGATGATAGACCCGCATACTGCCGATGGCGTGAAAGTGGCGCATGAACATGGCATATTAGGTTTGCCAACGATCGTGCTGGAAACGGCGCAAGCCGTAAAGTTTGCCGAAACCATACGCGAAGCACTTGATCGCGAACCCTTGCGACCTTTACCCCTCGAAGGTATCGAGTCATTGCCGCAGCAAGTCACCGTCATGACAGCCAATGTCGAGGCAGTTAAATCCTTCGTGGCCGCGCGCTGTTAAGCAAGCATTTATACATCAGCTCACCAAATATGGCATGTTAAAATTGACTGTTTTTTGTAACACTAGCCTCGCCTGTTGCTGACTTAAGGCTTCCAATTCTTCGCTCTTTCCCACTCTTCGCTTGCCATGACACATACTGCCCTCACTGCACTCTCCCCTTTAGACGGCCGCTATGCGGCAAAGGTTGATAGCCTGCGTGCTCACTTTTCCGAATTTGCACTAATCCGCACGCGTGTGCTGGTTGAAGTGGAATGGCTCAAGACCTTGGCTGCCGCATCACAGATTGCAGAATGTCAATCGCTCTCTGCGGCTTCAATTACTGAATTAAATCAAATCAACGAAAATTTTTCGCTGGATGATGCCGCCGCCATCAAAGCCATCGAGTCACGCACGAATCATGATGTCAAAGCCGTTGAGTACTGGCTAAAAGAGCGCTGCGCCAATAACGCCGAAGTAATGCGTATCACTGAGTTCATCCATTTTGGCTGCACATCGGAAGACATTAACAACGTTGCACACGCGCTCATGCTAAAAAGTGGCATGGCAGACAGCCTGCTACCCGAGCTAGATCAGATCATCAGCCACTTGCGGCAAATGGCACACCAACTGGCCGATTTACCCATGCTCGCCAGAACACATGGCCAGCCCGCAACGCCCACCACACTCGGCAAGGAAATGGCGAATATCGCGGCCCGCCTGATCCGCGCACGCAGCCAACTTGCCGCCATTTCTCTCACAGCCAAATTCAACGGTGCAGTGGGCAATTACAACGCACATCTTTCGGCTTATCCGGAAGTTGACTGGGAGGCTTTCAACCGCCGCTTTATCGAAAGCCTGGGGCTGGAATTCAACGCCTACACCATCCAGATCGAGCCGCATGATGCCATGGCGACGCTATTCGATGCCATCGCGCGAGTGAATACCATCCTCATCGATGCTAACCGGGATATCTGGCAGTATGTTGCCTTGGGTTACTTTAAGCAAAATCTGAAAGAAGGTGAGATTGGCTCGTCCACCAT
>JAUSQB010000027.1 GCA_030652715.1 Rugosibacter sp. | reverse complement strand
GCGAATTCCTGTTTGACTTCACCCAGGATGCGCACGCCCAGGCCGGGGCCGGGGAAGGGGTGGCGATAGACCATGTCGTGCGGCAGGCCAAGGGTCACGCCCAGTTCGCGCACTTCGTCCTTGAAGAGCTCGCGCAGGGGTTCGAGCAACTTGAGTTTCAACGTTTCGGGCAGGCCGCCGACATTGTGGTGGCTCTTGATGGTGTGGGCTTTTTTGGTTTTAGCGCCTGCGGATTCGATCACGTCCGGGTAAATTGTGCCTTGCGCAAGCCATTGGGCATTGGGCAGTTTTTGTGATTCGGCCTGGAATATTTCGACAAATTCGCGGCCGATGATTTTGCGTTTTTGTTCCGGGTCGGCCACGCCTTTTAAATGCCCCATGAATTGCGCGGTGGCATCCACATGAATGACTTTCACACCCAGATGCTGGGCGAAGGTTTCCATCACTTGCCGGGCCTCATTCAGGCGCAACAAGCCGTTATCGACAAACACGCAGGTGAGCTGATCGCCAATGGCGCGGTGAATCAAGGCGGCAGCCACGCTGGAATCCACGCCGCCGGAGAGCCCGAGAATGACTTCTTCGCTACCCACTTGCTGGCGTATGGCAATGATGGCTTCATCGACATAATTGGGCATGGTCCAGCTGGCGTCACAATGGCAAATGTCATGCACAAAACGCGAGAACATTTCGCGGCCTTTGAGGGTATGCGTGACTTCAGGATGGAACTGCACGGCGTAAAAGCCGCGTGCTTCGTCGGCCATGGCAGCAATCGGGGTGGATTCGTTACTGCCGATGACGCTAAAGCCCGGCGGCAAGGCGGTGACTTTATCGCCATGGCTCATCCAGACATCCAGCAGGCCGTGGCCTTCGGCATTGCTGTGGTCTTGCAAATCGCGGAACAACTTTGAATGGCCTCGGGCGCGGATGGCGGCGTAGCCAAACTCGCGCGTCGCGCCGCTTTCCACTTCACCGCCCAGTTGCTTGGCCATGGTCTGCATGCCGTAGCA
>JAUSQB010000010.1 GCA_030652715.1 Rugosibacter sp. | reverse complement strand
GCGCTGATGCTGCTGGCGGGTGTGCCCGGTATGTCGATGGCTTCGCGGGATGCTGCTGCCGCGCCACGTTTGCCAGCAGGTACGGTGCCGGTGCCGGTGAACGCCGGTGGCGCGGGTTTTGTTTCGAGCGGCGCGGCAACTTACAACGCCCCTGTGGCAACGGTTACCGGCAATGCGGTGCGGGTTTATCAGGCGTCACAAAAGGCGGTGCTCAACTGGAACAGTTTTGACGTCGCGGCGGGCAGCTCGGTCACCTTTAGCCACCCGTCGGCTTCAGCGGCTACATTGAACAAGATCGGCAGCGCCAGCCCCAGCGTGATCCAGGGCATGATCAACGCCACCGCGCGCGATACGGGCGGGGTGGGTGGCACGGTTTACCTGATCAACCGCAACGGCATTTTGTTCGACAGGGGCGCACAGGTCAATGTCGGTGGCCTGGTGGCGTCAGCGCTGGATATTCAGGACAGTGTTTTTGAAAACGGGTTGCTGTCGGTAAAGCAGGGGACGGAAACGGCCGCCGGTGATCCGACGTTCACCTGGGGGGGCAGCGCCGGGGAATATCAGACCAGCTATGTGCGTGTTGAGGCAGGCGCGGACATCACAACAGCCCAGGAGGGGCGTGTGATGCTACTGGCGCCCTTGGTGGAAAACCGGGGCAGCATCCAGACGCCCCAGGGCCAGACCATCCTGGCGGCGGGCGCCAAGGTGTATCTGGCAGCGCCGGTTAGCGGCTCCAAATTGCGCGGTTTTCTGGTGGAGGTTGATCCTTTCAACGATGGCATCAACAACCTGCCCGGCACGGTCATCAATCAACGGTTGAGTGCGGCCGAGCTGCAGGGCGAGATAGGCGAAATCAATACGGCACTGCGCGCCAATGGGGTGCTGGGCCAGGCAGACAATAACCTGACGGCCGAGCAGCTTTACGCGCGGGTCGGCCAGATCGTTGCCGAGCGCGGTAATGTCACCCTGGCCGCACTCGCCGTGAATCAGCGGGGTTTGGTGCGTGCTACCACGTCGGTGGACTTGAATGGCTCGATCTACCTGCAGGCGCGCGACACGGTGGCACCCGGCGTGCTGGAGACAGCCTCTGACGGTACGCCGATTTACAACCCGCTGGCCACGCGCATGGGCACGCTCACTTTTGGCGCTGGCAGCCTCACCGAAGTGGCGCCGGATCTAGCCAGCACGCGTACGCTGCGCGACGACCAAACCTTCAACAAGTCGGAAATTCGCGGCGGCGGCAAGACTATCGTGCTCGAAGGCGCAACGGGAGCGGCCCCCGGCGCGCAACTTCTGGCGCGGGCTGGCGAGGTGAATCTGACCGCTCAGGGCAATCTGAGCGGCAGCTCGGACTTTTTCGGCCAGGTGCCAGACAGGGATGCGCGAATTTATCTTGGCACGGGCAGCAAAATCGATGTTTCCGGCCTGCGCGATGTGGATTTGTCGGTTGAGCGCAACATCATCGAGGCGGAACTGCGCGGCAACGAGTTCAAGGATTCTCCATTGCAGCGCGATGGCATACTGGCCGGGCAGAAAGTGCTGATCGACATCCGCCAGGGCACGCCGCTGGCCGATGTCTCCGGCTACATCGCCGGGGTACAGCGCGGCATCGCCGAAAAAAGCAGCGAGGGCGGCAGCATCGTCCTCAAATCCGAAGGCGATGTGGTGGCCGTCAGGGGCAGCACGCTTGATGTGTCGGGCGGCAGCCTGAATTATCGTAGCGGCGATACGGGTACGACGCGCCTGGTTTCCGGCAACCAGTCATTCAATATCGCCAACGCTTCGCCGAACCGGATCTATACGAGCTTCACCAAGGACACCTACCGCTATGAGGCGGGCTACGTTGAAGGCAAGAATGCCGGCGCGGTGGAAATTAACGGCAATAAAGTCGTGCTTGACGGCACGCTAAAGGGCAATACAGTAGCTGGCTTGTACCAGCGTGAATTGTCGAAGCGGCCGCTAGGCGGCCGGCTGGCCATTACCGGCAGCAGTTCCGCAGTGCGTTTTAGCAACGGTGGCGCAGCGCTGCCCGCTGGCTTTACCTCGGGTGGTTTTTTAGGCAGTACGCCGCTGGTGCTGGATAGCGCGATTTTCAATGCCAACGGCTTTAACCGCCTGCAGCTTGTTACGTCAGGCGATGTCACCTTGCCGGGGGATGTCCGCATCGTTGCCGGTGCGGGCGGCGATCTTGCCATCACCGGGCGCAGTATCAACGTCCAGGGCGGGCTGGCGACACCGGGCGGCGCGATCAGCCTTGAAACCGTGGCCGATGCAAGCTCAAACGATCCGGCCACTTTCGCCCTGAGGCTGGGTGCGGGTGCACGCCTTTCGACCGCAGGCGCGTGGACCAGCGATCTGGCGGCGGCGCGCACGGGCAATGGCGTCGATCCCGTGGTTCTCAACGGCGGCAGAATTAGCCTCAAGTCGGCAGCTGACCTGACGCTGGCAGCAGGCAGCGAGGTCGATGTCTCCGGCGGCGCCTGGCAGCAGGCTACCGGCAAGTTCAAGTTCGGCAACGCGGGCAAGATCACTTTGTCGAGCGGCGAGTTCGGCAATTCTGCCGGACAGCGGCGCGATGCCCTGCTGGTTCTGGGGGGAACGCTCAAGGGCTATGGTCTTTCCGACGGACAGACAGCCGGCAAGGGGGGCACGCTGGATGTTACGGCCTCGAATGTCAGCATAGGCGGTGCTGCGCAGGGCAAGGCAGGCGAGCTGCATCTTGACGAGACGTTCTTCCGCCAGGGCGGTTTTGCCAGCTATGCCGTCACGGGGCGCGATGAGGTGACAGTCGCTGCCGGGGCGCAGATCAGGCCGCTGCCGGAGTCTCTGGTGGTAAGCCAAACCCGTAGCGGCACCAGCACCAGTGCCGTTATCAATACGACGTGGACGGGCCAGGTATTGCCGGACATCCTGCGACGCCCCGGTAGCCTGGAACTCGCGGCGCTAAGCCGGGAGTTCGGCGATGTGACGATAGGCAGCGGTGCATCGCTGGGTGTGGATGCGGGCGGTGCCATCGGCTTGACAGCAGGCAAGTCAATCTATGTGAATGGTACGTTGGAGGCGCCGGGCGGCCGCATTACGCTGAATCAGCCTAACCCCACGATTGATGATGAATATTTGGCGGAGCGTGCCATCTGGCTTGGCGCCAACAGCCGCCTGCTGGCACGCGGCTACACGCGGCTGGAGCCGAATAGTCTGGGCCTGCGGCTCGGCACGGTCTACGCTGGCGGCAGCGTGAATATCAATGCCGCCAAGGGTTATCTGGTCACCCAGGCCGGTTCGCTGATCGATGTCAGCGGCACGCAGGCCATGCTGGATATTCCCACCATGAACGGTAGCCGGGAAGGCACGCTGGTTGGCAGCGCGGGCGGGGAGGTGGCCTTTGCCGCCCGCGAAGGCATGCTGCTCGATGGCGGGCTGAGGGCGCAGGGTGGCAGCGGCGCGCTGGGCGGCCGGTTGGCGGTCGATTTTGACAAGGGCGCCATACCATGGGTTACTTTCAACCCCGCCCTTGATGCGCAGCTTCAGTCTGCACGACGGCTGGTGCTGGCGCAGAATCATGACGCCGGTACGGCAGGGCTGACTTTCGGCCAGGCGCTGAATGCGGCAACCTATAGCGGTTTGGCGACACTGGCCACCGGCAAAGTTGCCGCAGCGGGTTTTGCTGAAGTCGATCTGACGAGCGAAAACCGTATCGAATTCAAAGGGCCGGTTTCCCTGAGCGCGCAGCGCAGTATCCGCCTTGATGCGCCCAACCTGCTTGCGCAAAATGGTGCATCGGCGAGCCTCAACGCCGCGCTGGTGAGCCTTGGCAACAGTTTTCGGGAACGGCAGGGTGCCAGCTACCGCGACGACGCGACAACGGGTACGGGCCGCCTGACGGTGATGGCCAACCACATTGATCTGGTGGGCACGATGACCCAGCAGGGCTTTGGTTCGACCACGCTCAACAGCCGTGGCGATATCGACCTGCGGGCCGTGGCAACCAATGGAACAAGCTCTGGCCCCGATTACAGGGGGTCTTTCATCAGCGCGGGCGACATTGCGTTGAACGCCGATCGCATCTACCCGACAACCTTGTCCGATTTTGCCGTCGAAATCCACAATAATCCCGATGGCAAGATCACCGTCGGCCGTTTCGACAGCCAGGCGGGTGACGACGGTCCGGTGC
>JAUSQB010000155.1 GCA_030652715.1 Rugosibacter sp. | reverse complement strand
CAGCGGGATTGTCATTATTCGTGCTAATCGGCAACCCTCTTATCGTCATGGCCATCATGGGTTATATGGGCTATCGCAAGCGCACGGGCTTCATGGCCGGGCTGACGGTAGCCCAGATCAGCGAATTCTCCATCATCTTTGTCGCCATGGGCATCTCGTTAGGGCACGTAGGCACGAATGCCCTGGAGCTCACAACGCTGGTGGGGATCGTGACCATCACGCTATCAACCTACATGATCCTCTATGCCCAGCCGATTTTTGAACGCGTGGGGCCATGGCTCAGTATCTTCGAGCGTCGTCACCCTTATCGAGAGCTCGCCGTGGAGCGCCAAAGACCACCGGAAGCACTGCCCAGGGTAATCGTCTTCGGCCTGGGACGCTACGGCGAGCGTCTGCTCGCCCGGCTCAAGCAAAACGGGGTCGCGGCCATGGGCGTGGATTTCGACCCAGAAACCGTGCGACGGCTACGCCAGGATGGTTTTGCCGTACGCTTTGGCGATGGAGAGGATGCTGCGTTTCTGGAAACATTGCCGCTGACCAAAGCTGGCTGGATCGTGACCACTCTGGCAACCTGGGAGGCTAACCGAGCATTGCTGCACGGGCTCAAAGGCCTGGCGTCGACCAGCCACATCGCTGGCGTAGTACAGGATGAAACACACGAGCAGATGCTGCGCGCCACCGGCGTCATCCACATTATCAATCCCTTCCGCGATGCCGCCGATCACGCTGCCCAAATGATCACCAACGAACTCAACTTACCGGAGGACACATGAAACGACTGCACACCCTGCTTGCCGCCACTGACTTTTCCGCGCCATCGCGTCATGCCGCGCAACGGGCGGCTCTGCTGGCTCACGACAGCGGCGCTCGACTAGAACTTCTACATGTACTTGAAACGAAAACACTTGACGAACTGCGACGCATATTGGGTGCAGACGGCGAAGCGCTACAGGAGCGCATCCGCTCGCAGGCGCACAAGGCCCTGGCACAACTTGCCGCCGACATCGGCAGCCCTGTGGCGGGAGAGGCGGGACAGCATCTAGTAGAAGGTACGGAACTGGAGAGTATCACCGCGCAGGCGGATATCATGGATGCGAGTCTTTTGATTGTGGGTGCGCGGGGCGCAAGCTTCATGCGCCATTGGCTACTGGGCGCAACCGCCGAGCGCCTGTTGCGCAAGACACTACGTCCTGTTCTGATTGTAAAGCAGCGCCCCCACGGGGCTTACCGCAGCGTGCTGGTACCAGTGGATTTCTCTCCATGGTCGCAGAACACCATCCGCCTGGCGCAAGCGATTGCGCCGCAGGCAGAACTTATTCTGATGCATGCCTTTGCAGTCCCCCTGGAAGGCAAGCTGCGTTTTGCCGGGGTAGAGGACGACGTGATACACCGCTATCGCGCCGAGGCCCGGCAAGAAGCGCTTACCCGTCTGCATAAGGTTGCCGCCGATGCGGGCATCGGCGGCGAAAACTGGCGTCCTATTCTGACCCACGGCGATGCCGCACCACGTATTCTCGTGCAAGAGGAAGAACAAGGTGCCGATCTCATCGTGCTCGGCAAGCATGGCACGGACATAGTTGAAGAACTCTTGCTGGGCAGCGTAACCAAACACGTACTGGCGCAAGCGCGCTGCGATGTGCTGGTCACCTGTCAAGGCGCCTGAACGACTGAGCATTTTTCTCGAGCCACGGAAACACCATGCCCTCTTCCATCGCAATGACTGCCAAACAACGTGCTATTTACAAATAAGCTATAGTAAGCAAGAATATCACTGCGGTAACCAATGCCATGCGCCTACCGTTTTCGCTGCCGATACTGCCACTCTGCCTGTTCGCACTCACATTTGCCCTCGTCCTGCCCGTGCGGGCGGCAACCGTGCAGGTATTGACGGTTGCGGGCGCGATTGGTCCGGCCAGCGCCGATTATGTGATACGCGGCATCCGGAAGGCAGACGAGGCAGGTGCCAAACTGGTGGTGATCGAGATGGACACGCCGGGCGGCCTGGATACCTCGATGCGCGACATCATCAAGGCAATCCTGGCATCCCGCGTGCCTGTGGCGACCTACGTCTCGCCGCAAGGTTCGCGCGCGGCCAGCGCCGGCACCTACATCCTCTACGCCAGCCACATTGCCGCCATGGCCCCGGCCACCAATCTGGGCGCAGCCACGCCAGTAGATATGGCACCTGGCGCCGCGCCGCCGGAAAATCCAGCGACACCCAAAACACCCGACAAAGAGCCGCCCGCCACGCCACCGCCGGATGCCAAGGCAAAGAAGGCGGTCAATGACGCTGCCGCCTACATCCGCAGCCTGGCCGAACTGCATGGGCGCAATGCCGACTGGGCCGAACTGGCCGTGCGCGAGGCGGGCAGCCTGCCCGCAGAGGAAGCGTTAAAACTCAAGGTCGTCGACTTGGTAGCGGCCGACCTTACCGATCTGTTGCGGCAATTGCACGGCCGCAAGGTGAAGTTGGCAACTGGAGAAATCACCCTGGACACCGCCGGACTCGCCATCACCCGCATCGAGCCGGACTGGCGCAGTCGGCTGCTGGCCGCCATCGGCGACCCCAATATCGCCTACATCCTGCTGCTCCTGGGCATCTACGGGCTAATCTACGAATTCATGAACCCCGGCATGCTGTTCCCGGGTGTGGTGGGCGGCATCTGCCTGTTGCTGGCGCTGTTCGCGCTGCAGCTCATGCCTGTGAGCTATGTCGGGCTGGCGCTTATCCTTCTGGGTGTCGCCTTCATGGTGTCCGAGGCGTTTTTACCCAGCTTCGGCGCGC
>JAUSQB010000493.1 GCA_030652715.1 Rugosibacter sp. | reverse complement strand
GCGTTCAAATTCTGGCACCCAGAGCATTCGCTTGTTGTCGGCAGAGAGTTCCACGCCGACAGGCTGGCCGAAGGTGGGTGGGCTTTCGCGGATGTCCACAGCCACGTCAAACACTGTGCTTTGCACGACACGCAGCACGTTTTTGGCGCTGCGGATGTGGTTGTCTTGCACAAAATCAATTTCCCGGCCGATGATTTCGGTAAAGCGGCGATGGTTGAGGTTTTCGAAAAAGAAACCGCGTTCGTCGCCGAAGACTTTGGGCTCGATGATGAAGGCTTCGGGAATGGCGGTAGGGATGCACTTCAATTGGGTCCGTGGAGAGTGGGGGAAGTCTTTTGCAGGGATGGGATAGCGGACTTATTCGGTGCCTTTAATTTAATATAATTACGCGTCGGCTCGTTCGAAAAGCGCGGCATAACCGGGAAAGCCGCACAAGGGATGTTGTTAAGCAGCTCTACATTATAAACATGGCTGAGACGATTTCTGCCCTCCACTGTTTCAAGTAACAGCAAGTAATCTTCTTCCGTGACATGACCTCCACGGTAGTATGCTTTGACAATTTTTCTTGGAGATACTTCATCCACTCCCTCTTTTTCCTTGAGAAAGCACTTGATTGCCTTCCAACATAATTCGGTGGTGTATTCAAACTTTTGCGCGCGATCATTTTGCATGCCGTGCGCTTGCATGAGCTGATGGACAGGGTTCTTGCAGTCGCTTTTTTTAAGATGTTGCGCTCCGCTTTGACCCGCGCCAGTTCCGCCCGCAACCGGGCCATTTTCATTGGCGCACTGCTTCCAGCGTGTATTTGCCCCGTATACCTGGATTCGATTTCTTACCCATTTCCCGTTCTCCATGGCGTCAGTTTAGCCATCGGCTATGGAGTACGTTTTTCAGGGGCAAGAGCAGGGCTGGCGTACAATTGCCAGTCCGGCAGGCTTTCATGGCAGGCTTATGCGTGAATTGCCGCTGACCACTGCATGATTTCTTTCTATGATTATTCTCAATCTTTTGTGTGACAACGGGCACCGTTTCGAGGGCTGGTTTGCTTCTAGCGACACTTTTCGCGATCAGCAGGCGCGCCAGTTAGTGCAATGCACTTATTGTCAAACGTCCTCGGTCACTCAATTGCCTTCCGGGCCTCATGTCCGGCGAAGCGGGGTGGCTACAGCGCAGCATCGCAAGATTTCCGATACTGCTGATAGCACGGATACAACCGCAGCACCGCTTACGCAACCGGAGGCCGTGCAAAACTTCTTTCAGGCCTTGGCGGTGATGGCACGCCAGGCGGACAATGTGGGTGATCGCCTGCCGGAAGAAGCGCGGCGCATTCATTACAAGGAAGCGCCACCACGCAATATTCGCGGTGTGGCAACGGCAGAAGAAACCCGCGAGCTGCTTGATGAGGGCATTATGGTTTTGCCAGCGCCTGTGCCGCCGGAGAGCGAAACGCACTGAGGTTGTACGGGGGGGCGTTGCTGATTTTGTGGGTATACCAACAGCCGCTCAGGATTTCGCCAGCTTGGTCAGCGTATAGAGTTTTTCCAGCGCATCGCGCGGGGTGAGTTCGTCTGGTTTTAAATCGCGCAGCGCGTCCAGCGCCGGGTGCGGCGGTTCGGGCAGTGGTGGTGCGCTGGCGAAAAGGTCGGGCTGGTTTAGCGTGCCGACTTCGCGGTTTTCCATCAGCGTTAAACGCCGCCGTGCTTCGCGCACAACGGATGGCGGCATGCCAGCTAATGCGGCTACTTGCACGCCATAGCTTTGCGAGGCAGGGCCCTCTTTTACGGCGTGCAAAAAGATAATTTTGTGGCCATGTTCCACGGCGTCGAGATGCACATTGCAGCAGACGGGATAATCCTGCGCCAGGCGGGTCAGCTCGAAATAGTGCGTGGCAAACAAGGTGCAGGAACGGTTTTTTTCGATCAAGTGGCGGGCGATGGCAAAGGCCAGCGCGACGCCGTCGAAGGTCGATGTGCCGCGCCCGATCTCGTCCATCAGCACCAGCGATTGGTCGGTTGCCTCATGCAAAATCGCGGCGGCCTCGGTCATTTCAACCATGAAGGTGGATCGCCCTGAGGCCAGATCGTCAGAGGCACCGATGCGCGTATAGATCGCATCCATCGGCCCGATGCGGCAGCGGGCCGCGGGCACGAAGCTGCCGCAATGGGCAAGCAGCACAATCAGCGCGATTTGCCGCATGTAGGTGGATTTGCCGCCCATGTTGGGGCCGGTAATCAGCAGCAGGCGTCGTGCTGTTGAAAAGTTCAGGTCGTTGGCAATGAAGTTTCCGCCGCTGCTAGTTACTTGACGTTCGACCACGGGATGGCGGCCGCCTTCAATATCGATCATTGTCGCATCACAAAATTCGGGCTGCCGGTAATCAAAGCGCACGGCGGCGGTGGCAAAGGCGGTGAGGCCATCGAGTTCGGCGATAGCGCGGGATATGTGCTGCAAGGGCGAAATATGCACGGCCAGCGCGGCGATGAGTTCGTCCCACAGATGGCGTTCCAGTGTTAGCGCTCGCTCTTGTGCCGAGAGCGCCTTGTCTTCAAAAGTTTTAAGTTCAGGCGTGATGTAGCGCTCGGCATTTTTCAGCGTCTGGCGGCG
>JAUSQB010000483.1 GCA_030652715.1 Rugosibacter sp. | reverse complement strand
AGCCGCCATTGGCAAACACGGAATAACCTACGAGTTGCTGCCATGGCGTGACCGCACCAGATCCCAAAGCCATGGTGAGGTAAGGTGGGTGTTTTTCTGCATCAAAGCCAAAGCGTGTAATGTAGTCCTGTGCGTAGTTGGTACCAATGGCGCGCAGGAGACGAATCGATACCATGTTTTTGGATTTTGCCAACGCGGAACGCAGTGTCATCGGGCCTTCATATTTACCATCATAGTTTTTTGGCTCCCATACCTGAGAGCCCGTTTCGGTAGCAGAGAATGAAAGAGGTTCGTCAGGTAACACGGAAGCCGGAGTGAAGCCTTTTTCCAGGGAAGCAGAGTAAATGAAGGGTTTGAAGCTTGAGCCAGGCTGACGCCAGGCTTGGGTGACGTGATTGAATTTGCTTTGGTTGAAATCAAAGCCGCCAACCAGTGCACGTATGGCGCCATCAACGGGACTCGCCGCTACGAAAGCCGCTTGTACGTCGGGCAGCTGGAGGATATGCCAGCTTTGGTTATTTTTTTGTACGCGGATGACTGCGCCACGCCGTATGCGTTTATTCGGCGGAGCTTTGCCATCCAGCATGCGGGCAGCAAACTTCAGGCCGTCACCATCAATGTTTACAACTTCACCACTACGCAATATAGCGCGAACGTTTTGCGGTGAGGCTGCCAGAACGAGAGCTGGCAGCAGATCGCCGCTGTTGACGAAATCACTGAGCAGGTCCTCCAGTGCTTCGTCCTGATCGGAAGCAATGGATGTCATGTCAACATAGGTTTCGGCACCCCGATAGCCGTGGCGCTTGTCGTAGTCGAGGATGCTTTTTCGCAGGCTGCGATAGGCTGCTTGCTGATCATGGAGGGTGATGGTGGTGATGACTCGGTAGCCACGGCTGTAAATATCGCCGGGGAACCGTTCAGCCGTAATCTGGCGTGCCATCTCGGCTACGTAATCGGCTTGCATGCCAAATTCCTTGGTATTGCTTTTTATCTTCAATACTGCTTCCTGTGCTTCTTTCAATTGCGCTGCTGTAATGAAGTCGAGCTCGAACATGCGGCGCAATACGTAGTGCTGCCGTAACTGAGCGCGCTTGGGGTTAGCCACCGGATTATATGAAGAAGGCGCTTTGGGCAGGCCACCCAGCATGGCGGCTTCAGCTACGGTAATGTCATTTAATGACTTGCCAAAATAGATTTGCGCAGCGGAAGAAAATCCGTAGGCGCGTTGTCCCAGATAAATCTGGTTGATGTAAAGCTGGAAAATTTCATCCTTGGTTAAACTATGTTCGATCTTGATCGCCAGGAGCGCTTCATACAGCTTGCGAGTCAGTGTTTTTTCACTGGAAAGGAAAAAGTTGCGTGCTACCTGCATGGTGAGTGTGGAAGCTCCCTGCCGTCTGCCGCCACTGACTAAATTAGCAAAAGCTGCACGCAATATACCCAGCGTATCGATGCCAGGGTGTTTGTAAAAGCGGTCATCTTCAGCAGCGAGAATTGCCTGCTTCATGACAGTGGGTACAGATTCGATATGGACAAAGTCACGCCGTTCTTCGCCAAACTCGCCAATCAGATAACCATCGCTGGAATAAATGCGCAATGGAATTTTTGGCTGATAATCAGTCAGCACTTCAAGAGAAGGGAGTTGCGGGTAGGCAAGAATGAACACAATGCCAATCAAGGCAGCGGCACTGAGCAGGATACCGACGATCAGCAGGAGGACGCGCAGAGTCCAGTGGTCAAATGAAAAAGAGAATGAGGATGGCAAAATAAATGTGACGAGAAGCAAAAGAGGCAATATCGTGCATTATAGTCATGCCTGAGACAGGATAAGAGCCGAAGAAGTTAATGATGTTTTTCTTTACAGGCAATAGAGTTGCTGCTAGGATTTGAAGTGGATTGTGTATGTTTTCCATAGTGCGTTATTTTTAAAGGAAAAACGTTGCAGATAGATATCTCTTCTCTGAAAACTATTTTCAATCCGAGATTGCGTCCCTTGATTGGTGTGGACATCGGCTCAACGTCTGTCAGGATGGTGGAACTGGTTGATGCTGGTAAAGGCGCGTCGCGCGTAGAGCGATATGTGATAGAGCCGCTGCCAAGACAAGCTGTCGTGGATGGAAATATAGTCGCGCTTGAGGTGGTGGCAGATGCACTTAAGCGTTGCTGGAGCAAATTGGGAACCTCAACGCGGAATGTGGCGCTGGCTTTGCCTACGGCATCGGTAATCACTAAAAAAATTACGCTTCCGGCCAATCTGCGCGAGCAGGACCTGGAAATCCAGGTAGAGTCCGAAGCTAACCAGTATCTGCCTTTTGCACTGGATGAAGTGAATCTGGATTTTCAGATTATCGGGCCTTCGCCCAATGGTACTGATGAGGTGGAAGTGCTACTCGCGGCATCACGCAAAGAGAAAGTCGAAGACAGGGTTGCCATAGCAGAGATGGCGGGATTGATTCCGGTAGTGATCGATATTGAGGCTTACGCGATCCAGGCTGCGTATGAGCTAGTGGTTAAGCAGCTTCCGCAAGGTGGACAAGGGCAGATTATTGCATTGATTGATATTGGCGCTGCTGTGACGAAAGTCACTTTCATGAAAGACGAGCAGCAACTCTATCTGCGCGAACAGGCTTTTGGCGGCGTGCAACTGACAGATGACATCATGCGTGTTTATGGCTTGAGCCCGGAAGCGGCAGAGAGCATGAAGTGTTCGGGAACACCGCCTGAGAATTACGCAGAGGAAATTCTTCATCCGTTCGTCGCGAGCGTTGCGGGGGAAGTTGCACGTGCCCTGCAGTTTTTTTTCACATCAACCCCGCACAATGAAGTTCATCACATCATTCTGGCTGGCGGATCGGTTCTTATTCCTGGTGTGGTTGAGAGCGTGGCTCAGCATACAGGCATCAATACCTTGCTGGCTGATCCTTTTGCAGGCATGGCTATTTCACCGCGCATCCGCGCCAAGCAATTGGCGATAGATGCGCCCTCGTTGCTCGTAGCCTGTGGTCTCGCTTTGAGAAAGTTTGATTAATGGTCAAAATAAACCTACTTCCCCACCGAGAGGAGGCGCGTCGCGCACGGCGCCAGCAGTTTTATGTCTTGACTGCACTGACTGCCATATTAGTCGGTGTTATCTGGTTCCTTGGTTTTGGCATCATTAATCGTCAAATAGGGATGCAGGAAGATAAGAACGAATTTATCAAATCTGAAATTGCCATTTTGGAAAAAGATATTGCCGAGATTAAAAAGCTCAAGAGCCAGACCGACTCGTTGCTGGCACGCAAGCAAGTCATTGAGTCACTTCAGGCTAACCGAACAGAAATGGTGCATCTCTTTAATGAGTTAGCCAAGCGGGTGCCTGAAGGCATCTATCTGCGCACTTTGACCCAGACCGGCCAGAAAATTGCGATTACGGGAGTGGCGCAGTCGAATGCGCGTATCACCACGCTCATGAATAATCTTGACGAATCGTTGTTGCTGGAGAGGTCAACGCTCATCGAAACCAAAGCGGAGGGAGTGAGCGGTCGCCGAATGAATGCATTTAGTATGAATACCTTTATAACGCGCCAGTCAGCAGATGCAGGTAGCGTATCGCCTCCGCGGAGGGCTAAAAAATGAAGCTGCCCTTTTTTGACAAGAAATCCGGGCCTGGGCATGTAGGTGCAGAAGGATCACTTGCTGCCGAGCTGGAAAAGCCCAAAGAACCGCTGATTGATTTTCGTCAGTTAGTTCAGGATTTTCAGACAATTGATCCCAAGGACCCTGGCATTTGGCCTTTGGCACCCCGCGTTGTTATTCTGCTGGGGCTGTTTTTGACCCTTCTTGGCGCGGCATGGTGGTTCGGCTGGGATGGTCAATTGGAAGAGTTGAAGAAGAAGAAAGCGCAAGAAGCCAGCCTTAGAGACGACTGGCTTGCCAAAAAGGGCCAGGCAGTAAATCTTGATGAGTATCGACGTCAGCTTGCTGAAATTGATCGGTCATTTGGCGCATTGCTAAAACAGCTGCCTAACCGTTCCGAGATGGGGGATATGCTGGTTGATATTAACAAGGCAGCGCAAGGCCGAGGTCTGTCGGTTGAGCTGTTCAAGCCAGGTGGGGAGGCAGTCCGGGATTTTTACGCGGAAGTACCTATCACTTTGAATTTGCTTGGCAGTTATCACGATATTGGGGCTTTTGTCGGCGATATTGCCAGACTGCCTCGAATAGTAACGCTGAACGATATTAGCTTGGTCAACGGGTCAAAAGAAGGTGTGCTGGCCCTTAAAACGACTGCAAAAACTTTCCGTTATCTTGATGAGGAAGAATTGGCCAAGAAGAAAAAGTCGAATCAGGGAACGAAGAAGGGTGCGAAGAGGAGGGCGAAGAAATGAGGCATCTTTTACTTCTTTCCTTGAGTATTTTTTTGTTTGGCTGCACCTCTGAAGACCATCAAGATATCAAAGCCTGGATGAAGGACCAGGCCAAGGATATGCGTGGCAGAGTATCTGGCTTGCCAGAAATCAAACCTTTTCCTCCTGTGGCATACGAGGCGGAAAACATGCTCTCTCCTTTTGTTGTGGGCAAGATCGTGACTATCGACTCGGCAATTGACAAGACGGCCTTGGACCGCAACCGTCCGCTTCAGCCGCTGGAAAGCTTTCCGCTGGAAGATTTGAAGGTGGTGGGCATCATTTTGTCCGGCTCAAAGCCCTATGCCTTGATTCGGACACCTCCTCCCAATAAGCCGAAAAATGTTCTTTTAGGGGAGTACATGGGTCAGAATTTTGGAAAAATCGTAGCAATCACTAAGGATGGCGTCACGGTGCGTGAAACTGTTCGAGATATCAATGGCATATGGGTTGCTCAGGAAAAGATACTATCTGTGCTGAAAGAAGGGGATTCGCAATGAAAAAAACACATCTTCGCGCGTTGGTTCTGGCGAGCTTCTGGTTCGGTTTGTGCGGGGTTGCCGCAGCGTTTGAAAATGCAATCAAGCAAATTCAGGTGCACCACGAAGGGAATCAGGTTTTACTCAAGGTGCAGATGGCATCGCCCTTGAAGTCGTTGCCGGGAAACTGGAGCGTGGTTGAGCCACCGCGTGTGGTTTTCGATTTTCCTGACACTGAAAACCAGTCTGGGCAGACGACCAAGAGTGTGCTTGCAGGCGATTTGAAAAGCCTTAATCTTGCGCAAACTGAGAACTTGACGCGTTTGGTTTTGAATCTTTATCGACCAACCAAGTTTTCAACAGAGATTGTTGGCGATGCTTTGTTTATCACGCTACAGACTCAAGCCGTGGCGACAGGGCAGGAAGCAAGTCCCAGCACTTATCAGCCTGCAGCCCCGAAGCTGGGGTCAGTTGCCGTCAATGATGCCGCAATCCGTAACATCGGATTTCGCCGGGGCAGTGAAGGCGAGGCGTTGATCTCAGTAGAACTGACTGATGGTTCTGTGCCGATCGATATACGTCGATCAGGTAATGGTTTATCGGTCGAATTGCGTGGTGTTGAACTGCCCGAACGACTTCAAAATCGTCGTGACGTTAATGATTTTGCGACACCTGTAACAACTTTCAGTTCCCGCGCGATGGGTGATCTCACCCGCATAGAAGTAGCGGCTCGAGGCCGGTGGTTACACAATGCGCATGTGAGCAACAATCAGCTCACCATTGAAATCAAGCCGATTCCGGCAGATGAAGCCAACAAGCTGGTGCAGGCTGGGCAGCAGGGTAAAAAAGTTTCCATCAATTTTTATGATGCAGATGCTGCCATGGTGCTGCGCACGCTGGCTGAAATATCCGGTAAAAATGTGCTGATTGACCCCTCGCTTAATGGCCGCCGTGTGACAGCTAATCTCGATAATCTGCCTTATGACCAAGCGCTTGAAATAGTCATGACGCAAGTCAATGCGGCGATGCGAGTGCGCAACGACGTTATCGTGTTTGGCGATCGGGCAGCGTTGCAAAAGCGGGATCAAGATCTGGCTGATGAAGAAGCTCGGGCAAACGATACCGCACCACTGGTGACGGAAAAATTCCAGCTTAATTATGTGGAAACCGCAGATATTGAGTCTCTCGTGAATAAAGGCCTTACTCAAGCGTCTCCCACTGCGACTACTTCCGCTGCAGGTAGTGGAAATTCTCCAGCTGGAGGAAGCACTGGGAGCAATTCCAGCAAGGGGGGTATGCTTTCGCCACGCGGAAATATCACGTCGCATCCCGCCACCAACCAGATATTCGTAAGAGATATTGCCTCGGTGATCGAGGAAATTCGTGAAGTCATCCGCAACATTGACGTGCCACCCAAGCAGGTGATGATTGAGGCCCGTATCGTGGAGGCCTCCACGGGATTCTCGAATTCTTTAGGCGTGCGGTTGAGGTATTTTAATAACGCGGTGACGTCGCTTGGCGGTGGAGCCAAAGCTTCATTGGGTACCCCAAGCAGCGGGGGATTTAGTAATGTCAATGCATTTGGCGCACCGGCAACGCCCTCGTTAATCCGTACCACAACGCAGGGGTTCGGTACGAGTTTCAGCGCGAGTGGTACTACCGCGATCAATCTGATGCTGTTCAATAATGCCGCCACCCGTCTGCTTTCTCTGGAACTGCTGGCGGCAGAGGCAGATGATAAAAACAAGACAGTTTCCGCACCACGCGTAGTGACACAGAATCGCAAGAAGGCCAAAATCAACAATACGCAGGAGGTTACACTTCTCGATAGTATTAATGCCCAAACAGGTACGCCGAACTACAAGACATTTAAAGCACCTTTGACCCTGGAAGTGACTCCCACCATCACACCCGATAACAAAATCAGCATGGGGCTGAAGATTGAGAAAGGGACCATTACCAACTTGCTGACGGGTAGTCGGGATACCAATGAGTTGGAGACCAATGTAATTGTTGAAAATGGCGGCACCGTGGTAATTGGCGGGTTTGCCCGTGATAACGACATTAGTTCGGAAGAACGGGTGCCATTGCTGGGTGATTTGCCTTATGTGGGTTTTCTGTTCAAAGCTAAAACTCGCCAGCAAAACCGTTCTGAGCTGTTGATATTTGTTACCCCGCGTATCGTGACGGATTCTTTAGCGCAACGATAGTCTGGTGCCAAGGCACAAAATATAAAGGGCCACTCTCTAGTGGCCCTTTATATTTTGTGCTGATACCGCTGATACAATTCAATGGTGAATTCCAGCGATAACATTTATCTAGTGGGCATGCCTGGCGCCGGTAAAACAACGGTGGGCAGGCAGTTGGCACGCCGCTTGCGTCGCCAGTTTATTGATGTTGATCATGAAATAGAAGTGCGTGCCGGCGTCAAAATTCCGGTGATTTTCGAGACCGGGGGCGAAGCGAGCTTTCGTGAACAAGAAGCGCTCGTGATCGCTGATATAGCTAAGCAATCCAACCTGATTGTGGCCACGGGCGGTGGTGCGGTTCTCAGGCCGGAAAATTGCGAGGCAATAAAAAAAAGCGGGCTGGTTGTTTATCTTCGGGTGGCGCCGCGCATTCTGTTTGATCGAACGCGCCATGATGCTAACCGCCCACTGCTTCAGGTGGCTAATCCCATGATGAGAATTGAAGAGCTATTCACGCAGCGTGATCCCATTTACCAGGATGTGGCCGACCTGGTGATGACCAGCGGGGGCGGCAGCGTTTTTCACCTGGTAACGCAAGTCGAACGAGAGCTGAGTAAACGATGCGCCGCTTGAACGTCGCCCTAGCTGAACGCAGTTATCCGATTTTGATCGGTAACGACTTGCTGCACAATGCAGAAAATCTTCAGCCCTATTTGCGCGGGCCTCGAGTTGCAGTGGTCAGCAACACAACCGTTGCTCCGCTGTACTTAAGCACGCTGGTTACAACACTGGAAAAAGTCGGCGTTGGCGTGACGCCGATTATTCTGCCAGACGGCGAGAAATTCAAGAATTGGGAATCCCTTAACGCGATCTACGATGGCCTGCTAGCTGCGCGTTGCGATCGGGGTACGACGCTGATCGCATTAGGGGGTGGCGTGATCGGCGACCTTGCGGGGTTTGCTGCGGCGACCTATCAGCGGGGGGTGCCGTTCATACAAGTTCCCACCACCTTGTTATCGCAAGTGGATTCATCGGTGGGCGGCAAAACGGGCATCAATCATCCGCGCGGCAAAAATATGGTGGGGGCCTTCTGGCAACCCAAGCTGGTTGTGGCGGACACGCTTACTTTGCGATCTTTACCCGCGCGCGAGCTATCTGCAGGGCTTGCTGAAGTTGTCAAGTATGGCCTGATACGCGATCTGCCATTTCTGGAATGGCTTGAAGCGAATATGGATCGCCTGATAGCGCGCGATGATGAAGCGCTGGCCTACGCCATTGAACGATCCTGCCGCAATAAAGCGGAGGTGGTGGCCAATGATGAGTTTGAAACCGCTAAAGAGGGTGGCCGCGCCTTGCTCAATTTAGGCCATACCTTTGGTCATGCCATAGAGTCTGGCATGGGGTATGGCAATTGGCTGCATGGCGAAGCGGTGGCTGCCGGGACAGTCATGGCAGCGGAACTGTCGCGTCGTTTGGGCTGGCTGTCAGACGTTGATGTTGATCGCGTGCGGTGCTTGTTGCAGCGGGCGGGTCTTCCTGTGCGCGGCCCCATGCTGGGTGCCGGGCAGTATCTTGAGTTCATGTCGCACGATAAAAAAGTGGTCGATGGACGCTTGCGCTTGGTGCTGCTTCAATCCATCGGCAATGCGGTCACTACCAGCGAGGCAACGCGCGAAGACATCCTTGCAACGATCAATGGATGTTGCCATGAATGAGCTTGCTGTGTATGCCGTAACCGATGCGGTTAGCCGCGGGCGAGAGATTGCTGAACCGCGCCCCAGTGCGCGCAGCGAGTTTCAGCGTGATCGCGACCGCATTGTGCATTCCACCGCTTTTCGACGGCTCGAATATAAAACCCAGGTTTTTGTGAATCACGAAGGCGATCTCTTTCGCACACGGCTGACCCACAGCATCGAGGTTGCTCAAATTGCCCGCTCGATTGCCCGCGCGTTACGCTTGAATGATGATTTGGCAGAAGCGATTTCCCTGGCGCATGACCTTGGCCACACGCCCTTTGGCCATGCCGGGCAAGATGCGTTAAACGAATGCATGCAGGGGTACGGAGGGTTTGAGCATAACCTCCAGTCGCTGCGTATCGTTGAGCAACTAGAGCAGCACTACGGCAGGTTTGATGGGTTGAATCTCATGTTTGAGACGCGTGAAGGCATCCTCAAGCATTGTTCGCCTGCACATGCGCGCACCCTGGGCGAGCTGGGCCAGCGTTTTCTAAATGGGCAGCAACCATCGCTTGAAGCGCAAATATGCAATCTTGCGGATGAAATCGCCTATAACAACCACGATGTTGATGATGGTTTGCGCTCGGGCCTTATCAGCTTGGAACAATTGCAAGAGGTGAGCTTGTTCAGTCGGCATCTGTCCGAAGTTGAGCAGGTTTTTCCTGGCATCACCGGTCGGCGGCGGATTCATGAAACCATTCGGCGCATCATTGATGCGCAGGTGACGGATCTGCTCAATGAGTCCGGCCGACGCATTGTCCAGGCGGCACCCAGGACATTGCAGGATATTCTTGCCGCACCTGTACTGATCGGGTTTTCGGAAGTCATGCATGCAGAGAATCGAGCGTTGAAAATGTTTCTGCGCGAACAGCTGTACCGTCATTATCAAGTGGTGCGCATGACCACAAAAGCACAACGCATTATTCGCGAGCTTTTCGCCGCTTTTATGGCAGAACCCCGCTTGCTGCCCCCGCAATATCAACAAATTGCCGCAACAGAAAACTTATCTCGCGCAACGGCGGACTATATTGCCGGAATGACCGACCGTTACGCTGTAAAAGAGCATCGACGGCTATTTTTAGTGGGTGACGAATAAAAACAGTTGAGCGGTTGTCATGCTTGGATGTCTTGAGTTCGAGCGGTTTTGCCGGTATATTTATCAGTTCCGCCGCCTTTTTAAGGTGGTCTATCCAAGGCTGGGGAGCAGATTCCTCCGGCCTTTTTTGCCGACTGAATTTCCGAGGAATGACAAGATGGTATTCCCCCAGCGCCAAGGGCTTTACGACCCTATCCGAGAGCACGATGCCTGTGGCGTCGGCTTTGTGGCTCATATTAAAAACAGTAAAAACCATGCAATTGTTAAGCAGGGTTTACAGATACTTAGCAACCTTGAGCACCGTGGTGCCACGGGGTACGACCCCGTATTGGGTGATGGTGCGGGGATTCTGCTTCAATTGCCCGATCTCTTCTTGCGCGAAGAGGCCCTGGCTCAGGACATTGCACTTCCCGTAGCGAGTGAATATGCCTGTGGCAATGTATTTCTGCCGCAGTCAATCAATGGCCGTGCTGCGTGTGAATCTGTCATGGCGCGTGTTATCCATGAAGAAGGACAGAATTTTTTGGGTTGGCGCGATGTGCCTCGCGATAACTCGGGGCTTGCTCAAGCCGCTAAAGATATTGAGCCTGTAGTGCGTCAGGTGTTCATCGGCAAGAACGATCAGTGCGCTGATCAAGAAACGTTTGAGCGCAAGCTTTTTGTGATCAGAAAACGTGTCGAGCATGAAGTACGCCGTTTGAAACTAGGCGATATCAACCAATTTTACATCGCTTCATTGTCCTCGCGGACCATCGTCTACAAAGGCATGTTGCTCGCCGACCAAGTGGGCAGCTATTTCCTTGATCTGCAGGACGAGCGGCTGGTTTCCGCTATCGCGCTGGTGCATCAGCGCTTCTCGACCAACACTTTCCCTACCTGGGATCTGGCGCATCCGTTTCGCATGATTGCGCACAATGGCGAAATCAACCCCGTGCGCGGCAACATTAACTGGATGGCTGCGCGGCAGGGGGCGATGAGCTCGAAATGGCTGGGTGATGATCTGGAAAAACTGTGGCCGCTGATCATTGATGGCCAATCGGATTCGGCAAGCTTTGATAATGCGCTGGAGTTGCTGGTCATGGGCGGTTATTCGCTGCCGCATGCCATGATGATGCTGATCCCTGAAGCCTGGGCCAGCAATGGGTTGATTGATGAAGAGCGGCGCGCCTTTTATGAATTCCATGCGCCGCTCATGGAGCCCTGGGACGGC
>JAUSQB010000482.1 GCA_030652715.1 Rugosibacter sp. | reverse complement strand
CTTCTGCATCCACGCCCAAACGGTCAATTTCCACCCGCTCACCGGCCTTAATGGCTTTTTCACGCTCGGGTTTGACGCGGCGTTGCTTTTGCAGCTGGCATTCGGCTTCAGAAATCAGCACGCGCACCTTCGGGATCTTGGTGTCGCGGCGATAGCGCGTCATGATTTCATTGAACGCCTTGAAGTCATACGGATTCACCCGCTCAACGTCTTTCACCCCCATGCCGCGGAAAGTGTTCTCGATGCTCATGTCAGAACCCACATCTTCCCCCGTCATCAATTTGCCGACGTTGGGGTTTTCATGCGCGCCGGTCATGGCGGTCCATTTGTTGTCCGCCACGATGTAAATCGCATCTTGCCGGTTGTAGATGGCGTTAGCAGCTGAAGTGTTAAACGCGCTGTGCCACAGCGTGCCGTCACCCACGACAGATACGTTTTGCTGTTTGGACAAGGCCGAGATACCGGTTGCTGCGGCCAGTCCCCCGCCCATGCCCATGTTGGAGTCGGCCATGCCGAATGGTGCGTAAGCGGCCATGCCGTAACAGCCCACATCACCACCGTGCCACTCTCTTTGCCCGGTTTTGTATTCCTCGATCTTCATGTTGGCAAAAATCGGCCGCTCAGGGCAACCCGTGCAGAAGGTCGGAATCCGTGGTGGTACAGGTGCGGGAAAGAGGCTTACCGCCTGGCTCTTCCTGGCAAGCACTTCGCCCAGGGTTGCGGTCGGGCTCAAGGCAAGTTCAGGCATGGCTTCGGCAATGAATCTGGCCAAGGGCTGGGCTACGCGATCGGGCAGCAATTCGCCATATTTCGGGATAATGTCATGGCCATAAAACCTGGTCGTGATGCCGCGCTTTTGCATCAATGTGCGCATCTGCATTTCCAGCAGCTCAGGCTGACCTTCTTCAACCAGCAGAACATGGCTTTTGTCTTTGATGAAGTTGGCAATCTGATCGTCGTTCAGCGGATGAATGACGTTGAGTTGCAGGAGTTGCAGGCGTGAATCCATATCGCCATACTCGTCCGCCAAGCCCAGCAGGCTCAACAAACGCATGGTGGTGTTAAAGGTTGTGCCGTGGGTGATGATACCCACCTTGGCGCCTTCATGGCCAAAGTATTCGTTGAGTTTTCGCTCAACCACGAGTCGCGCAGCGGTCGGCAGGCGGCTTTCAAAGCGCGCGGACTCTTGATTAAACGAGTTGGGCGGAAACGGGAAAGTTGCCGGGTTGCGCTTGAAATCAACGGCCTTGTCGTTGGTATTGATCTTGGCCATGACATTGTCGCCCACCGTCACGCGCGCGTTGCAGTGTGACAATTGCGGGCGCACCAGCACGGCGACAACGGACTGACTATCGCGCGAAATATCCATGCCCTCTTTGACCATGCGGTGCAGCACTTGCGAGTCACCACGCGAATCAATGACAATGATGCCGGATTTAACGCCCCAGGCCAGGGTACGCTGCAGCACCGAGGTACTTGATCCGCCGTAATCTTCACCGACGACAATCATCGCGCCATCCTGGACGCCGATCTGCGAGACGTGATCAACCACGTCCTGACCCACGCCATTGCCCAGCACCTTCCAGGTCACCGCGCCGCGCACGGGGCCATAGACCGAGGTGGTCAGCAAGGCGGCGGCGGCCATTTCATTGCTGGATGTTTCAAAAAAGATGCCATATTTTTTGAGTACCGTCTCGTAGGCGTCAGCCGCAGCGTCCATGACGTTGGCCACCGGCGAGCCGGGGTAACCGCCGATATAGCTGATGCCGGATTCAAGCAGCGCTTTTAACACCACCAGCGCGCCATCGCCATACAGCGTGTCGCCGTGTTTGCCTTCTAATTCGGCAATTTGTTCGGATGCATAAGAATGTGCCATTGTGTTGCTCCTCTATTAAAAATTATCGTCGTATTACCAGCGCCGACTTTCATGTGCATTTAACGTCCCTGGAAATTTGGTGGTCGTTTCTCACCAAAAGCCTTAAGGCCTTCTTTTTGATCTTCGGTCGTAATCAGAAAAGCCATGGCTAATGCCTCTACATCCATGAAGGCATCAAAAGGCATACGCAGTGCATCACGCAGCGCCTTTTTCGCCAGGCTGTGCGCCACTGTTGGCCCTGCCGCTAATTGATCGGCAATTTTCTGGCCTTCTTTTGTTAATTCACTGGCCGGTACTGTCCAGTTATATAAACCGATGTCAGTTGCCTCCTTGGCCGTTAAGGTTTTGTTTAACAGCACAATTTCTTTTGCCCGCGTCATGCCCACGCGATGCGCCAGAAAATACAACGCGCCAGAATCCGGCATCGCACCGATTTTGCCAAAGGCTGGAATGAACGAAGCCTCTTCGCTGGCCAACACTAAATCAGTCGCCATGACCAAACTGATACCCGCACCTGCGGCTGGCCCATTAAGCACCGCCAACACGGGCTTATCAAGCATCACGATGGAACGAATGAGCGGACGCATTTCGATGTCCAGAAAATGCAGCACTTCGCTGGGTGAGTGGTTTTTGAAAATAGACTTCAAATCACCCCCCGCGCAAAACACCGGGCCTTCACCAGTGAGCGACACGGCACGTATTGCCAGGTCGCGCGCAGCTTCAGCAAAGGCACTGGACAAGGCACGCACGCAGGCGGCATCTAAAGCATTGCGCACTTGAGGGCGCGTGATGGAAATTTCCATCACCGCACCACGGCAAGAAACGGAAATGGTTTTCTCTTGGCTCATTGGCAACTTTCCGATCAGGCGTTTTTAAAGTTGGGCTTTTCTTTCGCCTTGAATGCGCGCACGGCTTCTGCATGGTTAGCCGTACGGAAAGTCAGCCCTTCCAAGCCTAGCGACGCATCAATCACCTGATTCAAAATCATGCGCAAATACAGATTGACCGACCGCTTGGTCATCTCTATCCCCAAGCGCGGACCATTTGCCATGCGTTCGGCAAAGGCGTAGGTGCGCGCTTCCAGTTCAGCCGCAGGCACTGCGTAATTCACCAGACCGATTTCTGCTGCTTGCTTGCCTGTGAGAGGATCACCCGTCATGAGATATTCTTTTGCACGGTTAGGGCCAATCAGCAAAGGCCAAATAATCGCGCCACCGTCCCCTGCAGCAACACCGACAGACACATGAGAGTCGGCAATTTTTGCGTTCTCATCCATGAAGCTCACATCGGCAAACAGGCCCAGCGTGGCACCCAGACCCATGGCAGCACCATTGATCATGGAAATAACCGGCTGCCGCGCATCGATCAGCGCGCGTAAAACCTCAACACCTTCACGCAAGACCTTGCTGTAATCATCGCCATCCCCATCGCTTAGCACCTTGATCCAGTCAAGATCGCCCCCCGCACAAAACGCACGGCCGGCGGGATCGCCTGTTAAAACAATGGCACCGATGGTTTTATCCATGGCTGCTTCGCGCAAGGCCTGAGGCAATTCTTCATGCATGAAGGCATCAACGGCATTGCGTTTTTCAGGCGAACTCAGCTTGATGGTAAGGATTGCGCCTTTGCGTTCAAGAATCAACCGCTGGTACTTTTTGCTCATGTCTCTCTCCAGAGTGAATTAAAATTTTCAAAAAACTTTTACTGCATTTAACTACTACACCGTGTTAAAAATTTTGCTCTGCCGTCGTTGATGCTTGTGCTGTCCCTTCCCATCGCTTCATGCCGGGCACATCAATATTGAATTGATCCAGCACCCGTCCTGCCATTTGGGTAACCGCATCATCCAGAGAACAAGGCCCAAGATAGAATGAAGGCACAGGCGGCATGATGATGGCACCGGCTTCTGTTGCCAACGTCATGTTGCGCAGATGAATCAAGTTTAACGGCGCTTCACGCGTTACCAATACCAGCTTGCGCCGCTCTTTGAGCGTAACATCTGCCGCGCGGGTAATCAAATTGCTGCTCGCCCCATTCGCAATGGCTGACAAAGTATTCATCGAGCAAGGAATCACCACCATGCCCGCAGTACGAAATGACCCACTGGCAATTGACGCGCCAATGTCCTTGTTGCTGTGCACCTGCGTTGCCAATGCTTCAAACGTCTCGCGCGATTCATTTAATTCAAGCTTTGCAGTGAGTATGGCGGCTGAAGACAACACCAGGTGCGTCTCCCATCCGTCCACCTGATTCAGCAATTGCAGCAATCGCAAACCGAGCAAGGAACCAGATGCACCGCTGACAGCAACGATCAACCGTTGCCGGGTATCACTCATGCTGCTTGCCTGGATACATCGATTGAGCCAATAGCATTGGTCAATAGCGCTTGCAACTTGTTAAAGCCTGCATCGCTATACGTTGCCATGGCAGCCTTGCGGAATGCCGGGTCGGCTCTGACCACGCCAATGCCCTGCGTTGCCCATTCGCTGATCAATGCCTTGCCACAATCCAATGCACGCTGCTCCTGGCCTTCGTCGTAAGAGATTAGCACTTCGCTTAACAAAGCACGCCATGAGGTGCCTTGCTCAACCACCACGCCGCAGTTTGCTGCCTTGACCACTTCTTTGGTGCGCTTGACAAACTTCAGTGCTGGTTCGCCTTCAATCGGCATGGCAAATACCAGGCGCAGATAACGGGAACCCACCGATTTTTCATATTGCGCCCATTCAGCAATGGCATGTCCTTGCATGAGAGCTGCACGAGCAGCTGCGGGACCTTCTTTAGCGTCAGTCAAATTCTCCAGGCGCACAGCAGAACCCAGTTTGCCGGCGATGCCTTTCAACATGCCCCAAATCAGATCAACGTTTTTGGGCAGGCCGTAAATTCCGCCATAGATATTCCACGCCGCAGACGTGCCACCCAGCAGGGTGCCTTCGCTCTCGCCGTCGATCACCACGATGGTATTCGGCACGATCATGTTGATGCGCAAATCACGCATGATTTCAACCGCAGCCGACAGCGTGGCCTCGTCATCAATGCGGAACGCAAAAGGACGATAAGCCGGAGGCGCTGGCGAAATCCACAAACCGACTTTGGTCGGGATGCCCAGGCCGGATTGCGTAAAGCTGCCATCCACGTAAGGACCAAAGCCAAGCTTGAACAACTGCCAGCAATCACCCTTGGGGAATGCGCCCATGCCGGTACGAATTTGCTTGCCGTCCGCTGTAATGACTTCCAGGCCACACTGCATCATCAAGTTATCGCTATAGGACGTATAACCAAATGAGCGATCCCAAATGCTGCCCATAATGGATTCTGCGTCATTGCGCCCGCTATCCACCCACATGTTGAGGCCTTTGGCTTTTAAAGCCGCGCGCAAGTCAGCGTGGCTGACCCCCGACTCGACTAAAGCTGTTGCGTGATTTGGGTCGATAGAAATGACTGCACGCATACTGGATAAATCAACCAAAACAGGTTCGCTACTTACTTCAGGCGCCAGCAGGCCGTTACCACTGGCGTTAGGCGCAACCCACAAGGCAACGCCTTCCTGATGCGCGGCTTTTTGAATCGCCTGCACATCCTTGACTGTTTTTGGACGCACAACTTTCTTCGGCAGATGGGTCATGCCCGCTGTACCGCGCAAAATTTTTGCGTCGGCCAGCGCTTCTACTGTAACACCGCTCTTTTTAAGCTTCGCTTCTAGAGTCGCTATGGTCATTATTTTCCTCCCACTTCTCAAGTTGGTTTGTGCGCAGGTGGAATCACCTGCCGCAGGCTATCAAAATCCACACCCTTCATTTGCGCCCAGGCGGGACGAACTTTGGGATCAATGGACTCCGCTGGCTCGCTATCGCGCCATGTGTAAGCGCAATCTTTACAATGCCAAACACGCCATAAAACCTGGTCATTTTCCATCCCGGCGTGCATTTGCGTAACGCCCGTAGACTCGCATCGCGGACAAATCGTTTTCATCAGACGCTCCCTTTCTGAAGTTCACTCAAGCGCTGCATCAAAGCGTCAATTTCAGGGCCCATCGGCCGATCAACAAGATGCGGATCCGCCCCCAGATTATCCGGCGCCATAAAACTGGTCGCGTCGATAATCAAGCGATGGCCTTTGCCTGGCACTTCAGCCGCCGGGTCAATCGGCACCATCGGCATATTGGGGATCACGATAATGTCGTTTGCCCGCGTGCGCGTCGACAACGCCCACATCACCTGGTTAAGATCAAACGGATCCACATTCTCATCGACCAGAATCAGGTTTTTCAGATACATCGTCCCGTGCGGCGTGCCCAACGCACGCATCGCCACCGACTTGGCAAAACCGGAGAAGCGATTCTTCACCGAAATGATGCCGGTCAAGCCATGCTGGTACAAGGCATTCACGGCAGCGACTTCAGGAAAGTCTTTTTTCAACTGCGCGTAAATAGGCGCAGACGTATTCAGACCAATCAGGGTATCGTGCTCAGTCCAACCCTTGCCAATATAGATATTCTCAAAGATGGGGTTATTTCTATGGCTCACGCCCGTCACGCGGAACAACGGCACTTTACGCACGCCGCTATAGCTGCCCGGAAATTCGCCAAACGGGCCCTCGACCTCGCGCTGATTGAGTTGCAATTCTCCCTCAATCACCATCTCGGTGTCCGCCAGAATATCCGTGCCATTCACCGCCGTCGTCAAGCGCAAGGGCGCACCCATCATTTGCGAGGCGTAGGCAAATTCGGATTCATCGTAACCCACAGGAGTTGCCGCAAACATCGGCATCGCCGGGTGGTTACCAATCATGACAGAAACTTTCAACGGCTTGCCATGCTGTTCAGCCATCAGCATCTGACGGCCCATGTCATGCGCCGGAATCGACAGCAGAGTGAAGGTATCCGGCCCCATGACTTGAATGCGGTAAATGCCCACATTCTGCTTGCCAAAATTATCGGGATCCAGCGGGTCACGGCTAACGACACAGGCCTTGCCAATATAAAAGCCACCATCATTTGCGTTGATGCGATACAGCGGCAGCAGGTCGTAAAGATTGATATTTTTATCGATGCGATTTTCATTCACCGGCGCTTTTTCCGGTGCTACGCGCTCAAGTAATGGCTTATCTGAGCCCCATCGGCGAATGATTTCAAAAAACAACTCGCGCACAGGGGTTGTTTTAGGCAAGCCCAGCAGCAAGGCCAAATTACCAAAACTACCATGCACATTGACTGCAATACGCTTACCTGGATAACCACGAATCTTGTCGAATATGACCGCTGGCCCCGTCGACACATTATTTCCCGCAGCGACTGAAATATTGCGAATATCCGGCTCTGGCATCACCGGGTCAGGCCAGGACACGCACTGCTCGTGCTCACCTAAATAGGCCAGAAAGTCGCGCAACGAACCCACGCGCGCGGCAACCGCTTTGGCCTCGGCTGACAGCGATACTGTTTTTTCAGTGGCCATGGCTGGCTCCCGGTGCCTGTATCGTTATCCACTTCCATTCGGTGCAGTGGTCAATATCGGTTTGCGCCCCTTCACGCCCCATGCCGGAATCCCCCACGCCGCCAAACGGCACATGCGGTTCGTCATGCAGCGTGGGCGCATTGATGTGCACCATTCCCGCATGAATCTGCTGTGACAACCGCATCGCTTCGGCAAGATTTTGCGTAAAGACAGCGGCTGATAAACCATACGCGGTATCGTTGGCAATCGCTAACGCCGCATCAGCAGAGCCGACTTTATACACAGCCGTCACTGGACCAAAGGTTTCTTCCTGGTAGCAGACCATGCTTGGATTCACGTTGGTAAGAATGGTCGGCAAACAACGATTGCCTTCCCACTTGCCACCCGTTTCCAGCGTTGCACCATTGGCAACAGCATCCGCGATGTGGTGACGAATACGATCACGCTGGCGTTGCGAAATGATCGGCCCGAGCATGGTTTTCGGATCACGCAAATCACCATAGCCGACACCTGCGGCAGCGGCTTTATAGCGCTTCAAGAACTCATCGTAAATCGGCGCTTCGACCAAAATACGGCTGGACGCCATACATGCCTGGCCTTGGAACAGGAACATGCCAAATATGGCCGCATGAACGGCAGCATCCAGATCAGCATCCTTCAAAATAATCAGCGGGTTTTTACCGCCTAGCTCAAGCAAGGCGCGTTTCATGTGCTTGCCGCACAGCTCTGACAGATGCCGACCGACGCGGGTTGAACCTGTGAAGTTCACACCCTTGACGCGCGGATGCGTCACCAGAGCATCGCCAATCTCATGACCAAAGCCGGTGAGCACATTGAATGACCCGGCTGGGAAACCTGCATCACGGAATAGTTCGGCAACCAGGATAGCCAGTGCGGGTGCTTCTTCCGAGGCCAGCATGACAACGGTATTACCCGTTGCCAGCGGCCCTGTGCACTGCTTCATCGCCTTGATCAACGGCACGTTGAATGGCGTGATGCAGGCAAACACACCCAGAGGCTCGCGCACGCTCATGCTGAAACGCCCCGGCACATCGGAGGGCAGCGTTTGCCCTGTAATACGGCGGGGAATACCAGCCGCAGTACGCAAATGAGCAACAGCGTATTTGATTTCAAAATGCGCTTTGAGCAAGGGCGAGCCAATTTCGTCGATCAGCACGTCGGCAAAAGCATCCTTGCGCTCTTCCAGTAAATCAGCGGCACGACTCAGCCATGTTTCGCGCTGACCCGGCGTGGTGTTGCGATAGCTGGCAAACGCAGCATGTGCCGCTTCTGCAGCCAAATGCACATCTTCAGCAGAAGCCTTTGCTGCTTCAGCGTAAGGATTATCATCCACCGGCGTGTGATCAACAAAGACAGCCTTGGACTGAGCAGCACAGAACTCACCGCCAATCCAGAGATTAAGCTTTTTAAGTGACATGAAACCTCCTCTATTTATTTGGTTTGCGCTACAGGATGCGGCCCTGCCGACAGGTATTCCGCTAACGCATTCAATTCTTCCTCATTGATTTCCGTCATCCGGAATCCAGGCATTAATCCGCGTCCGTGACGCACCAAAAAACGGACATAATCAGGCGTCAAATTATCTCGATCGGCAAGTGCTGCCTTGTCTTTTCCATACAAAAAGCCCAAGGCCTGAGTTCCCGGATTACCATCACCACGTTCGTGACATGTGGTGCAGTAATGCTCATAAATGGCAGCGCCTTGCGTCAATGCGACCGGATTCGCAGGAGCAGATTCTGCTGCAGTCGCCGTATAGCCAGCGCCGACTATTCCACAAGCCAGCATGATGTGCGCTGCCATACGGGCCAGCGAACGCCTTCCTAAAACAGATTCAGACATCAGACGCATCTTCATCATGCTCTCCCCTTGCGCATGGACTTGGGCCAAATTCCCATTTTTCCTGGTGACAGAATTCCTGATGGATCAACAACATCCTTGACCTTTTCATGCATTTTCAATAACGCGGAATTA
>JAUSQB010000480.1 GCA_030652715.1 Rugosibacter sp. | reverse complement strand
TGCCGCCATTTGAGATCGGGATTGCGTCGCAAGGTGCCCAGGCCGGAGCAAGGGGCGTCTACCAGCACGCGATCCACTTTCCCGGCCAGGCGTTTTACGCGAATATCATTTTCGTTGGCAATCAAAATCGGATGCACATTCGATAAACCCGCACGGGCAACGCGCGGCTTGAGTTTGGCCAAGCGCTTTTCTGCCACATCCAAGGCATACAGCCGACCGGTTGAGCGCATCATGGCGCCTAACAGCAGGGTTTTGCCGCCTGCGCCAGCACAGAAGTCCACTACCATTTCGCCGCGTCGAGGGGCCAGCAAATAGCCCAATAGCTGCGAGCCTTCATCTTGCACTTCGATGGAGCCATCAAGAAAGAGCGGGTGCTTTTGCAGAAAAGGCCGGTTTTTGAGCCGCAACCCAATGGGCGAATAAGGGCAGGGCGAGAGCGTGAGGCCTTCGGCAGTTAATTGGGCCATCACGGCTTCGCGCGTGGCTTTCAGGGTATTGACGCGTAAATCAAGCGGGGCGGATGTGTTCAAGGCACGCGCCAAGGCCAGCAGTTGATCGGCAGGCAAGCGGGTGCTCAAGCGCTCGGCTAACCAGTCAGGGAAGTCAAGTTGTTCGCCCAGCGTGAGCGCGGGTTCTGGCTGGCGGCGAATTTCGGCAAGCCATTCGGCTTCACCAGGCAAGAGCGCAGGTTCCAGTTGTCGCTGCGACATGCCGCGCAGGCGAGATAATGACAGTAAAACCAGTTCACGCGCTGAAACATGCTGTTTTTTTGTCGGGATGAGCGGGGGGATGAGCGTACCCAGGCGGGTGAGCAGGCGTTTTCGGCGCAGTACGGCGTAGGCGGTTTCCGCGATAAACGCCCGATCCCGTGCGCCGCTTTTTTTGCTGCGAAAAAACGTCGATAGCGCTGCATCAGCCGGTTGTAAAAATTGCAGTAACTGGGTGGTGGCTTCTATTGCTGTGTTTAGCAGCCCGGCGGTTAAGCCGTCTTCTGCTGGAGTTGCCTGCGAGTTTGCTTGATGTGAATTATCCGGGCCACTCGTTTTTTTAGGCCGCTGCCAGGTTTTTTGGACAGGTTGCGTTGAGTTCAAGCGGGAACGGGGGGAGTTTTTTTTAGTTTTCAGATTATTTTTATTCACGAGTGTTCTCAGTGTTTGCGTCGTCTGCGATCTGATCAAAGATACCGCCCTTGCGGTCGGTAAAGCGAATTTTAAGTGGCATGCCGGACACGGTTTTGGCGATCCATATATCGATGGTGTCATTGCCATTTTTGGTGCGCAGGTGCTGCGTGGCGTGTGGGCTGCCTTGATAGGTCAGCGTTTCTTCTCCGATCAGTTCAAAATGATAGCGTTCAAGCTTGCGGCCTGTGGCAATGGATAGATCAATGGCTTGCATGGTCTGATTCATTGCCACTTGCAGAACTAGCTGGTAATACATGGACAGCATGTCCTGCGTGCCGTCTGCTACCGGATCTGTGCGGTCGGCATAGGTCACGAGATGCGCAGTCCAATCAAATGTGGCCGTGTCTTTTTTGCCTTTTCGTTCATTGTCGTTGCTAAAGAACAAGGGGCGCAATCCCTGGGGAGTGATTTCTCCCTGGCTTTCCTGAATCACCCGGGCAGAATTGAACAGCGCCGCCAACCCCGTGGTTTCAGTAATGTTTGTGAATGTGTAGTGAATGCCATCATGCGTCCATGTGTTGATGGCTTGACCAATGATCAAGCCGCTTTCACCTCGCGTAACGATGAAACGCATGCGCCCTTTATCTGGCAAAGAGACTGGCACGGCAGAGGGCGGGGCGGGCTCAACGACTGCCGGTTCATCTGGCGTCAGTTCCTCGCTCGTCGGCTCATTAAAAGTCGGCGCTGGCAAGACGGCGGCAGCAGTTTCGACAGGTAAATTTGATTCTGTGACTTTTGTTGGAGGCGGAATCTCTAGCGCACGAGAACGTGGTTTGGCGTGGGGTGGCTTGGGTGGTGCGGGTGCAGTGGGTGTCGTTGCGACATGCGGACGAATGGCGACGCTGGCAGTATGCGGTGCAGCGGGCATGAGTATGGCATCAAGCCTTGGGGGATGTTCTTCGTCGTCAAGCGTTGGCATATCCCATGCAGGGCCGAGCAATGTCGCAATATGCAAAAACGCCGAGGCGACAAGTGCCAATGCAAATGGCATATTAGTGCTTCCGAGCCAAAGGCGCGGCGCACTTTGCCCGGCCATCAATTAACTGCACTTGACCGGCGAGAAAGCAGCGGGCAACGCGTGGATAAAGCTGATGCTCTGCTGCCAGCACGCGAGCGGCCAGGCTTTTTTCCGTATCGTTCGGTAAAACAGGCACCGCAGCTTGCGCAATGATAGGCCCGCCGTCTAACGCAGGGGTGACAAAATGCACGGTGCAACCATGAGTTTTAACGTTGGCGGCCAAGGCTTGGGCATGGGTCCTGATGCCTGGAAAGGCGGGTAGCAGCGAAGGGTGAATATTCAGCATGCGGCCGCTAAACCTCATGACGAATGCGTCGCTCAAAATGCGCATGAACCCGGCCAGGAGTATCAGCTGAGGCGTGTAGCGTTCAATTTCATCGGCTAGCGCCAGGTCAAATGCTTCACGGCTGGCAAATGCGCGATGGTCGATGACTTTTGTGGGGATGCCGCAGGCCGCCGCAGTCGCCAAGCCAGAAGCGTCTGGCCGATTGCTGATCACCGCCATGCACTGACCCGGTAGCTGGGCTTCGAGCAAGGCCTGCATGTTGCTGCCTTGTCCTGAAATCAAAATGACGTAGGGTTTCACTGAAATGGGCGGAACGTATTGGCGGGTCAGTTTACTTTTGTAGTGGTCAATATGGAATTTATTTGATTGCCATGACAGGTAAAAAGACAGCCGTAGCAAGACTGTGCGTCACGTGCACGATGGTTCGGTTGCCTCTGTCGGCAATTAGGTGAGACAGTAAATCCAGATTGCCGATCATTTTGCCAAACTCGCGCTCAAAACTCAGGTTGGCGGGTTGCTGCGGGGTTGCCATGTCATTGGTCAATAACAACAGATTGCCGCTTGTGTCGCGTGCATTGGCCAGTTTCCATGCGGCAATTTCGAGGTTTCTGGCGCTGTTATAAAGTTTTTGTGGTTCTAATGAGTCGAACATGAAAAATTCCGTTTTTTCATCAAAGGCAGCATTGAGCATGCTACCCGTGCCAGCAATAAAAGCTGCCACACGGTCACCCTGATAGTCTGTGGAGAGCGCAAGCAGTATGGCTTCTGTGCCTTGTTTTTGACCAAGCTCAGGCAAACGCCAACTCGTGCGCGGGTCCAGCAAGTGGTTCAGTGCTGCTTCACGCGAGGCGTAACCACTCTTTTTCCATTCGCGCGGATTACGTCGATAAAGTTTTTCTGTCAGCACACGCAGGCTGAAAAATACTTCTCGCCGATGGGCATCCGCTATGCGGTCAATGTCGCTTTTAGCCAGCTGTTTAGGCTCGAAAGTGTGCATGGATTTTCCCGTCTCGCTCATTTGAGCACAACCGGCGAGCAGAGTGAGTAGCAGCACCTCCGCAAGTCGCTTCATAGGGGGGATGCCGCAAGCTGACGGCGCAACCAGGCAATGCTGCGATCAAGGCAATACTGATTAAGCTCTTCGGCAAGCTCAGGGCGAACGGTAAGTGCTTGATACCGTTCATGGTGATCTGGTCGAATCCTACATAAAAGCAACTTGTTCAGCGTTTCCTTAACGCTATCACCCAGGATGGCCGCGATCATGGGCAGGGAAATATCAATGAACGGGCCGGGGCATTCCATAGAAGATCGCCATCAAAAGAAGTATTGATTTTACCGGAAGCTATAATCTATCGCTATGAATCCCCCCCGTTCAGAACAAAAAATTCGACCCTTGCCCGACTTGCTGATTAGTCAGATTGCAGCAGGTGAAGTAGTCGAGAGGCCCGCCTCAGTGCTCAAGGAGTTGCTGGAAAACAGCCTGGATGCG
>JAUSQB010000461.1 GCA_030652715.1 Rugosibacter sp. | reverse complement strand
GGGGCGCAGCTGCTGTTCGATCATGTTGAAGCGAGCTTGTTTAGTATCCATCGTCGGATTTTAGCGCATCAAAATGAATATCATCGGTGGCTTGGGCTGGCGAGGCGGCAGTTGTTTTGCGTACTCTGAAAGCGGCCGCATACAGCGTGGGCAGGAAAAGACAGGTCAATATTGTGGCAATGAGCAATCCGCTCATGATGGCGATAGCCATTGGCCCCCAAAAATCCTGGAAAGTTAACGGGATCATGGCCAATACGGCGGCAGCACCTGTGAGCATAATTGGTCGCAACCGCCGGACGGTGGAATCGACAATGGCTTCCCACGGAGTTTTACCTGCGTTTTCATCCTGCCGGATTTGATCGACAAGGATAACGGCATTACGCATGATCATGCCCATTAACGCAATAACGCCAGTCGTTGCGACAAATCCGAAGGGGACGCGTGCGACTATCAAGCCAATAGCTACGCCTATCATGCCCAAGGGCGCCATGGCAATGACCATGAAGCTGCGGCTGATGCTGTTGAGCTGTATCACCAGCAGTGTGAACACAATCACCAGCATGAGAGGGAATCCTGCAGCAATCGATTCTTCAGCTTTGGCAGATTCCTCAATCGAGCCACCCATTTCAATGCGAAAACCGGGCGGCAGCCTGGCGCGAATGACATCCAGTTGTGGATTGATTGCAGAGGATATGGTCGGGGCCTCGGTATTGCCGCGAATATCGGCGCGTACGCTGATGGTGGCCAGCCGGTTACGCCGCCAGATCATGCCTTCTTCCAACACCGGTTTGAGGCGTGCGACCTGCGAGAGTGGCACATGGCGTCCCTGTGCTGTGGGAATGGACAAATCCGGCAGGTTTTCCAGCGTGCGCGCGCTTGCGCCGTGCGCACGCCACATCACATCAATGAGCTGGTCCGCTTCACGGTACTGTGTAATTGCTATGCCGTTTAACCAGGTTTGCAGAGTCAGTGCGACATCCTGCGTGGATACGCCCAGGGTACGAGCTCGCGCCTGATCTATCTCTACCGTGACATTTTTGATCTTGTCGTTCCAGTCAAAATGCACATCCTGCAGGCGCTCATCTTGACGCATCACCGCTGCAACCTGATTCGCTGCGGCGCGTAGTTCGGTCAGATCTTCGCCCATGACGCGAAACTGCACCATGTAGCCTACCGGCGGGCCATTTTCCAGGCGAACCACGCGGCCGCGCACGCCAGCCCAGCGACCATCGGACGCAGAAAATTCAGCCTCAAGGTTTTGTTTGATATTCTCGCGCGCTTCGATGCTTTTTGCACTTAACAGCAGTTGGCCAAAATTATCGTTGAATAACTGCTGATCCTGCGGTAAATAAAAGCGTGGCGCACCGTTGCCGATATAGCTGGAGAAGTTTTCTACTTCAGGGTTTCTGGCGAGGAATTGTTCAATGCGCTTCACGCTGTCGGTTGTCGCCTGAACCGATGCACCCTGCGGCAGCCAGAGATCAATGATGAGCTCTTTGCGGTCCGCCATGGGAAAAAACTGTTTTTGCACAAACAAGTTAAAGGCGATCATGGCAAGCAAAAATACGCCCAGCGTGATGCCGATGACTTTCCACCGGTGGGTGAGGCAAGTTTCCAGCAGCGAACGAAAGCGGCGGTAAAACGGGGTGTCGTAAATATCACCGTGGTGCGAGCCGCCAAACTTACGCAATTTTTCAACGTTAAGCAGTCGATAGCCGATAAAAGGAGTGAATGTCACTGCAACAATCCAGGATGTCACCAGGGCAATGCTGACTACGGCGAACATTGAAAAGATATATTCGCCCGGGCCCGATTTGGCAAAGCCGACAGGGATAAATCCGGCAGCGGTAATCAGTGTGCCCGTGAGCATGGGGAAAGCGGTTGACGTATAGGCAAAAGCAGCTGCTTTAGCGCGATCCCAGCCTTGTTCGATTTTGACGACCATCATTTCAGCGGCAATGATGGCATCATCAACCAATAAGCCCAGCGCAATGATCAGCGCGCCGAGCGAAATACGCTGTAAATCAATGCGGAAAAAATCCATCAACAAAAAGGTAATGGCCAAAACGAGTGGAATGGATAATGCCACGACCATGCCTGTACGCCAGCCAAGCGTTAGAAAAGAGACGGCTAGTACTATGGCAATTGCCTCTGTCAAGGCTTTGAGAAACACACTAATTGCTTTATCCACTATTTTCGGTTGATCCGCCACGCGATGTAATGTCATACCCACAGGCAAGGCGGCACCCAGCTCTTTGGTGCGTGCGTCAAGATCGCGACCCAGAGCCAGAATGTTGCCGCCGGGGCTCATGACCACGCCGATTCCAATGACATCCTGCCCGTTAAAGCGCATCCGCCAGTTGGCGGGTTCGGCGTAGCCGCGGTGCACTTTTGCAATATCGCCTAAGCGAAAGCTCCGGTTGCTGATACGCAACTGCGTGTTCTGAATTTGCTCTACTGCGCTGTATGCCCCGCTGATGACGAGGCGGATGCGCTCGTTCGATGTTTCAACAAAGCCTGATGGCGTGACGGCATTTTGCTTTTGCAGCGTATCAAACAGTTGTTGCCCTGTGATGCCCAGGGCGGCCAGCCTTTGCGGATCGGCTTCCACCCAGATTTTTTCTTCCTGCACGCCAAACAGCTCGATTTTTTTGACGTTATCCAGGTTGCGTAGTTCACGCGCCATGCGATCAGCTTCACGGCGCAATTCAGCCATGGTGAAATCCTTGCCCGCGAGGGCAAAAATGTTCATATTGACATCGCCAAACTCGTCGTTTGGAAATGGGCCAATCACCCCGGCGGGCAGCGTGGTGCGAATATCATCAAGCTTGCGGCGCACTTGCCGCCACGCTTCAGGCACAACCGCCGGTGGGGTGCTTTCGGCGAGCACGATAAAAATAAGCGATTCACCGGGTTTGGAGCTTGAGCGAATGAAGTCGATATTGGCAACTTCCTGCAGCTTTTTTTCCAGACGTTCAGACACCTGCTGTTCAACTTCTGTCGCCGTTGCCCCAGGCCAGATCGTACGCACCACCATGATGCGGAAAGTAAAGTCTGGATCCTCTGCCCGGCCAAGGTTAAAGTAAGACAGAACACCTGCTACCATCAAAATGATGATGAGATAAGTCACTATCGATGGATGACGGACGGACCATGCCGAGATATTGAAGTTTTTCATTGGTGCGCCTCAATGTTGTGCTTTATTTTTGCAACTTAATGTTGCGCATCGGTTGCACGCACTTTTTGGCCCGCAGCAAGCAAAGTGACGCCTGCGCTCACAATACGATCACCGGTTGCCAAACCCTGGGTGACAATGGCTTGCTCACCGGCGAAGCGGCTGACGCGGACAGGCACCAAAGTTACCGTGTCGCCAGCGCCGACTTTCCATACCGCCATTTGCTTTTCATTTTGAAACACGGCGCCGAGGGGAATTGCAAAACCAGCCTCAGCCGATGATGCTGTGGCAAAGCGTACTGTGGCAGACAAGCCTACAGGTAAGCGTGATGGTGCATCAGGCAAGGCAACGCGGGCAGCATAGGTGCGTGTCATGGGATCCGCCGCAGCAGAAATTTCGCGCAGTTTGCCGGTGACAGCAGGCGCCTCATCCCCCTGTGCCCAGAGGGTGACTGTTGCCGCATCGCCTACTTTCAGGTGGCCGATATCCCCTTCAGGCAGGCTAATGGCGATTTCTCGCTCACCGTCGGGTGCCAGACGAACAACCGGCTGACCCGCAGCGACTACTTGACCGGCCTCGCTTGATACAGAAGTGATAACGCCATCGCGATCAGCCGTTAATGTGGTGTAAGCCACCTGATTGCGGCTCAGGCGTGCTTGCGCCTGGGTCGAGGTAGCCGTTGCAGTGCGTGCATCCAGTGCTGCCTGGCTGACAAAATTCCTGGCACGTAAATCTTGATAGCGCTTGAGCTCGGCATCGGCGAGTTGGGCTTGTGCGCTGGCTTGTATAACCTGCAAGGTGAAGTCGGCTGCATCGAGATGAGCGAGTGGCTGGCCGCGTTTAACGACCGCACCGGCATCGACCAGGCGGCTAACGATCTTGCCGGGAACACGAAACCCAAGCTGGGTTTCAAACCGTGCCTGCACTTCTCCGGAATAAGTCCGGATATTGGCAGTATCCCTTGCACCGATGGTGATGGTGCGTACAGCCTTGATGGTGGGCGCAGGCGGCGCTTCCTGGGTACAGGCCGAGAGTGCAAGCATGGCGGCCATCATTGCGGCAAGCGGTGCAACGCCGACGGAAAAAGTGAAGGTTTTCATCAAGTGTCAGCGAAAAAAAGGTAATGAGTTCAAAAAGAAGTGCTTGCCGTATTTACAAGGCAGGCGGTCATTTACGTACGATTTTTTGTATGGGTTTATCGCTGCGCGCCACAGTTTGTGCAGTTTGTACTGACAGGCCAGCCAGGATAAGATCAAGATGGGTGTTCAGATAACAGGTTGATTCAATGGTCGGGCAACCGCTTGCACCCATGGAGTGTTGCCAGATGAAATGCATCAGCAGTGGCGCAATGAGCAGTTCAACGACGGCACCACGGTCAAGCGCACGAAACTCGCCGCGTGCCACGCCACGGTCGATCACTCGGCCAAGCAGGGCGCGAGCGCGGGCATAGGCGATTTTTTCATGATAAAGCGCCAATTCGGGAAAGTTGCGCGCCTCGCTAATGATCAGCTTGGGAATTCCACCAAGTGATGAAGCGCTAAAACGGACTTGCCAGCGTGTGAGCAACTCGCGCAGCAAGGTGCCGGAATCCCCGGTAAACTCATCAATAAGGTGCGAGCTCTCATCAAGAATAGGCACCACGCCTTGGGTAATCACGGCTTTGAACAGCGCTTCTTTATCTTCGAAGTAAAGGTAAAGCGTGGCTTTTGAGACGCCCGCGCGTGCTGCAATGTCCTCGCTGCGCGTGGCAGCATAGCCGCGCTCAATGAATAACTCGATGGCGGCTTTCAGCAGTTCGCTTGGGCGAGCTTCCTTTCTGCGGCGGCGGGCGAGCTTTTCTCCTGCAGCGGCAGGCGCTGGGCGGATAGTCGTTGCCTTGACAATCATGGTGCGTCACTCCTTAATAACTACTGGGTTAGTATAAATGGTGCGATGCAAAAAATCAACTGGATGGTTGGTGTTTAAAACGCCGGGTATTTTCTTGCACCGTACCACCATCTCACCCCGTCTCCTGTTAGGAAAGTCCCCTGGGTGCCGATTTTTGGGTTGCTGCTCTGCCAGCGATCCGATATTCCACCCCGCACCTTTGCCCCTCTTCCTCTGCGGGTTGCATTTGTAGGGTCTTTCCAGTAATTTCGCTCTTCCATCATTGCTCTACAGAATCGAGAGTTTGCCATGAACGCTAACGAGAAATTTATCGCCGCCGATGCGCTGGTTGATTCAGCCGCCATTGCCCCTTTGCCGAATTCACGCAAAATTTATGTTACTGGCAGCCGCCCTGACATCCGCGTGCCGATGCGCGAAATCACCCAGGCTGGCGAGAACAATCCGCCCATCAGCGTCTATGACACCTCTGGCGTGTATACCGATCCCGCAGTAACCGTCGATATCCGCCGTGGCCTGCCCGAGCTGCGTGCCGGATGGATTGCCGAGCGCAACGATACTGAGGAGCTTTCTGGTTTAAGTTCCGACTATAGTAAGCAACGTCTGGCGGATGCGGAACTGGCCGAGCTACGCTTTGACCTTATGCGCCGCCCTCGAGTGGCCAAGGCAGGGGCGAACGTCACCCAAATGCACTACGCGCGGCGCGGCATCATCACGCCGGAGATGGAATACATTGCCATCCGCGAAAACCAGCGCCTGGAAGCGTTAACCGAAGACTTGCGCTGTCAGCATCCGGGGCACAATTTTGGCGCTGTGCCATTAGCCAAAATGATCACCCCTGAATTCGTGCGCGATGAAGTCGCCCGTGGCCGTGCCATCATCCCCAACAAAATCAACCACCCGGAAAGCGA
>JAUSQB010000427.1 GCA_030652715.1 Rugosibacter sp. | reverse complement strand
CCGACCACGCGCTTGATGTAGTCCAGTGAAGGATCAGGCGGATAGCGAAACACCACCACATCACCTCGCTTGGGAGTGTTGAGTTCGACTATTTTCTTGTTGATTACCGGCAAGCGAATGCCGGACGTAAACTTATTTACCATAATAAAGTCGCCTACCATCAAGGTGGGGATCATCGAGCCAGAAGGAATTTTGAATGGTTCAACCAAAAAGGAGCGCAGCAAAAAAACAGCCAGGATAACCGGGAAAAAACTGCCTCCATACTCAACCCACCAAGGGTCTTTTGTATCAGCCGACCTCCGCTTTCTGGCCCAGAAATGATTGATTGCCCAAAGCACGCCGGTAAAAAGGACAAATAAAAACAAGATCAAAGCGAAATTCATGAAGACTCCGTAGTACTGTTTCGACTGGCGTAAAAGGTCATAAAAATAGGCTAAAACTGCTGGTGCACACTGGTGCCCCTATCCCCGGCAATCGGCCGGGCTGTCATTTATCACCAACACGCAACACAGCAAGAAAGGCTTCCTGGGGAATTTCTACCCGACCAACTTGCTTCATGCGTTTTTTTCCTGCTTTTTGTTTTTCCAACAGCTTTTTCTTCCGTGAAATATCACCTCCGTAGCATTTGGCGAGCACATCCTTGCGCATGGCTTTAACGTTTTCGCGGGCAACAATGGTGGCGCCAATCGCTGATTGAATCGCTACATCGTACATCTGGCGCGGAATCAGCTCGCGCATTTTTGCCGCCAGCTCGCGCCCGCGAAAAGCTGCATTAGCGCGATGAACAATCAAGGAAAGTGCATCCACTTTTTCAGCATTGATCAAGATGTCGAGCTTGACGACATCCGCGACACGATATTCCTTGAATTCGTAATCCAGAGAGGCATAACCACGCGAGACGGACTTTAATTTGTCAAAAAAGTCCATGACTACTTCGGCCATTGGCATTTCATACGTCAGTTGAACCTGCTTGCCACGATAGGCAATATTGATCTGGCGTCCGCGTTTTTGCTCGCATAAAGTAATGACTGCACCGAGATATTCCTGCGGCACAAAAATGATATTGGTGATAATCGGCTCGCGAATTTCCTCGATCTTCTGGAGCTCAGGCAACTTGGCAGGATTCTCCACCAGAATCTCCTCGCCATCGCGCAGACGTACCTCATACACTACCGTGGGTGCGGTGGTAATTAAATTTTGATCAAATTCGCGCTCTAAACGCTCTTGCACAATTTCCATGTGCAAAAGACCTAAAAACCCGCAGCGAAAGCCGAAACCCAGCGCTTGAGAAACCTCAGGTTCATATCGCAACGAGGCATCATTCAAACGAAGCTTTTCTAGCGCATCGCGCAGTGAATCGTATTGATTCGACTCCACGGGATAAAGGCCGGCAAAAACTTGCGGCTTGATTTCCTTAAATCCTGGCAAGGGCGTTGCTGCAGGTCGGTCGGCCAGCGTGATGGTATCGCCGACTTTTGCAGCATCGAGTTCTTTGATGCCGGAAATAATGAACCCTACCTCGCCTGCCTTGAGGTCGGGACGAGGCAAGGCTTTAGGGGTAAATACGCCCACCTGCTCACACAAATGCGTACTGCCTGTAGACATGAGCAACAGCCTGTCTTTTGCCTTTAGCATGCCATCAACGACACGCACCAGCATCACAACGCCCACATAATTATCGAACCACGAGTCAATAATCAGCGCCTTAAGAGGCGCATCCAATTGTCCTTTGGGCGGGGGGATTCGCGCAATGACGGCCTCTAAAACATCATCCACACCCAAGCCGGTTTTCGCTGAACATAGCACCGCGTCAGTCGCATCGATCCCGATGACATCTTCAATTTCTTGACGAGCGTTATCGGGGTCGGCTTGCGGCAAATCAATCTTGTTTAAAACCGGCACTACATCAACACCGAGCTCTATCGCGGTGTAACAGTTGGCGACTGTTTGCGCTTCAACACCCTGCGAGGCATCAACTACCAGCAATGCACCTTCGCAAGCGGATAGAGAACGGCTCACTTCATAAGAAAAATCGACGTGCCCCGGCGTATCAATCAAATTGAGGTTATAGATTTTACCATCGCGCGCCTTATAACTTAAAGCAGCAGTTTGCGCTTTGATGGTAATTCCACGCTCTCGTTCAATATCCATTGAATCAAGAACTTGTGATTCCATCTCGCGGTCTGACAAGCCTCCGCACTTATGGATGATGCGATCTGCCAGCGTAGACTTGCCGTGATCAATATGGGCGATGATGGAAAAATTACGAATGTGATTCATAAAGAACCAATAAGAGGAAACCAATAAAAAAGGCGCTCGAAAAAACCCGGTCGAGCACCTTTAAAGCCTTAAAAGAAGGCGTTCAATTTTAACGGAAAGCGCTCAAATACTCACGAACTTTCGCACTATCGAGGAAATAATGGCAGAGCATGTGGCCATCCGTATCGAGAAGAACTGGCACTAGTTCGTCATAGTCAGCAACTAATGCCGGGTCTTTATCCACATCAATCACGTCAATGTTGAATCTGACCGAACTAGGCTCGCCACAAAGCCCATTTAACGCGACGAGCATGTCATCGCACAGATGGCAATAAGAGCGACTCAACAATCGTAGCGTGGGGCGATTAATCGGGTACTCCTTTAATGATGACAAAGGTTTGCACCTCGCCACGCCGTACAAGCATGGTAATGGATTCAGCTTTATCCATCATGCCAACAAGCTCATTAAATTGCGCCACTGATTTGAGTTCAACCTGGGTTCCTTTGTGGATAAGTGAGAGCAAAATATCGCCTGAACGCAACTCTGTGCGCCCACCTGCGCTCGTGGCATCCTCAACGATCAAGCCATTCTGCAATCCCCAAGCGCGTTTTTGTTCCGCTGTTAACGGCGAAAGTAACAGCCCGAATCGATTGGTTTTGACGGGCTCGGATGGCTTGCGATCACGCTTGACTGCGAGCGTATCGTCTTCAGGAATTTCGCCCATCGTTACCACCATCTCAATAGGTTTACCCCTGCGCCAGATTTGTACCGGTATCTTGCTGCCCGGTTTGGTCGCGCCGACCTGGCGCGGCAATTCACTGGATTCGATTACCGGCTTGCCATCAAATTTGAGAATAATATCCCCCGATACAATTCCGGCCTTGTCTGCTGCCGCTCCTGTTTCTACCGAAGAAATCAGCGCGCCTTGCGCTTTACTTAAGCCGAAAGATTCCGCTAATTCTTTACTCACCTCCTGAATAACCACACCCATACGGCCACGGCTCACGCGCCCATTTTGTTTAAGCTGTGTCTGAACTTCCATTGCCAGATCAATTGGTATGGCAAAAGACAGCCCCATGAAACCCCCTGATCGTGAATATATCTGCGAATTGATGCCAACAACCTCGCCCCTCATATTGAACAAAGGCCCCCCTGAATTGCCTGGATTAATGGGTACGTCAGTTTGAATAAAGGGCACAAAGTTTTCTTGCGTGAGAGACCGCCCTTTTGCACTCACAATACCTGCTGTGACCGTGTTCTCAAAACCGAAGGGAGATCCGATAGCCACAACCCATTCGCCTACCTTCAATTTCCCCGGATCACCCAGTTGCGTAAACGGTAGCTTAGTAGCCTCAATTTTGATCAATGCAACATCCGTGCGTTTATCAGCCCCCAGAACTTTGGCTTTAAACTCTCGTTTATCCGTCAGCTTTACGGTCACTTCATCTGCACCATCAACCACATGGGCATTGGTCAAAATATATCCATCTGCGCTGATGATAAATCCTGAGCCTAAGGACTGATTTTTGTACTCACGCGGCTCACCAGGTTGACCAGGCCGCCCCTGTCGTCCTGGCATACCGGGCACTTGGCCGGGAAAAAATCGTCGGAATAACTCTTGTGCAGGGTCGTTTTCGTCGAATGGGAAAAGCGGAGCCTGTGCACTTTTTTTGATGATTTGCGTAGTGCTGATATTCACAACCGCCGGACCTTGCATTTCAACGAGTTCAGTGAAGTCAGGTAAATCACGTGCCTGGCCTGGCACGGATAGAAAAACAAAAAAAGTGGCTGCAAAAGCTAGACAAAATTTCCTCATTTTTAGTCCCTACTCCTTAAAGGTTTTTTCAGAAGGTTTCGTTTCCTTGCATAATTTCCGCAAGACAAACGGATGGTGTCTGCCATGAAAACGTTGCTCGCGACGGCGCAATAATGCAAAACCAATGACTAATCCAGCGAATACTCCTGCTGCTGCTGCCGCATCACCAGCCAGATGCTGGCCGATCATTGCACCACCGATGATTAGTAGCAGTGGCATGGCATACGATGCCAGCACCGCACGAAAAACCGTACCTTCAGCAACAGCTAAGCTAACTCGATCACCGACATGCAAGTCCAGCGTATTGCCCATGCGATAACGGCGTGAACGACCCGCCTGACCCAACAAACCTGTCTGGCACCCCATGGGGTTGGGGCAGTGATCGCATGCCGCAAGCCTGGCCGGTACCTCGACCCAGACCTCGTGATTGTCTGTTAGCGCAACGACATGCGCTTCACATTGCATCATTTTTCCAGCCTCTCAATACCATCACCTAATTGCTTGAGGGCGAGGGCTGGCACCTCGCCTATTACCACTAAAAAGTATTGATTGTTTTGACGGTGATACACATTGAGTGCCCCCATGCTGGACAACACGGCGGGGCTGCTTGACTCGATTTCTCCAGCATCTGCACGAGATTCGATAAATACGGAGATTGTCGCTATCCCATCTGAAAATAAAATATGCAACGTAGGCTGCCCGGATCCAGATTGGCGCTTCATGGCATTGATACGTCGAAAGCCTGGAAGGTTCTTGTTGAATATCCATCCCAAGTCTTCCGGCACAATATTTGTCGTTGTGATTTTCTGTATCTGCAGTCCCTCAGCAGGAAAACGCGGCTTTAAGGCTTGGTGCGATAACGGACCACCAATAGCGATCTGGGTAAAACTAAATGACTCCAGCATTTCGCCGTGCCCCCCCAAAACGACGGCTCTTAACAATAAACCACTGGTATTATCCAGCCAGAACTGATGTCCATACCGTAAGTTATCTCGTGGTTCCAGAGTGATGACATGGCTATCGACACCTGCTACGCGACCCTGTCCAACGGAACGGATCGAGTAATAATCCGGCAAGCGGCTTAATCCTGCAGGCAATAACGCGGGAAATTGGCGGAGCGCTGAACGGGTTTCAACAATCAAGCGATTTTCATTTGAGAAAAAGCAGGTTGTTTCATCGCCATTACGAATCATTTCACGCGGGCTGCCATCAAGCACTTCTATCCGCTCCAGGTCGCGCCCATCCGCCCAAGTATGCGCTATTCGCGAAGTTTCCATACGATCGGCGTTACGGTAAACAAAGACACCTTCGTATGTCAACTGGCGAGAAGCCTGTGCCATCCGCCGCAAAGCCATTAGGCCATCCTCTGCATGCGTAAAAGTCGGCGCTAGCAACACGGCGGCGGCGACAACAAAGCACCTCTGGATACGCAAGAACCCCATTAGCGACTATTATCCGCAACTGAAACTGTACGAATATGGCTTGCGCTACTCATCAAAGCCCCCCCTTCGTAGGCTCGGTGCGCTACAAGATATTCCTGCAGTCGCGTCGACTCCTGCAACTGCAGTTGTGCTGTTCCAGCAGCAGAGCTTGAAGGTAAAGAGGATGCCGGTGATCCGGGGGGGACAGCTTGTGTCACAGGCAACGGCAGCGTCGCAAGACGAAGCGCTGGTTGGGAGATGAGTGCCTGGCTCGACGCGAGCATTGATCCAACGGGCGCCTGCAGGGGCGCTAAAGCAACCCATGTCACCACGGCAATCCCCGCAGCAGATGCTGCAAGTGCCATCAGGGGGCGTTGCCAGCGGATAGCGCTGCGTTGCGGGCGAAGCGGCGAAAATACAGTAGGCTCCAACGATAGCGCTCCCATCACGCGGTTGGTCACATCAATCGTTAAGTCAGGTTCATTGCGCATGGCATCTCCCAGCACATGATAGAGATGCCAGAGGTTTTTCTGTTCGCTGTCGCGGGATAAGGTTGTCACCGCACCTGTCGTTTCATGGGCCTCTAGCTCACCATCCATCAATGCAGAAACACGCGTTTTCATTACCTTATCCTCGCACGGCTATTACAGCAAAAGATCGTTGGGTTACCACCTTTTATCGGCCGCTGTATTCAGCAAAGGCCGTAATTTCAATGCAATCGCATCACGTGCGCGAAAAATCCGCGAACGCACTGTACCAATTGGACAATCCATCACATCAGCAATTTCTTCATACGACAATCCTTCAATTTCGCGCAGCGTCAAGGCTGTGCGCAAATCTTCAGGTAATGCCTCCACAACCGCATTGACTGTCTCGCCAATCTGCTTAGTCATCAGCAAGCGTTCAGGAGTTTCATGATTTCGCAGCAATTCGGGTTCAGCGTAATTTTCAGCGTCTTCACCATCGGTTGTTGAGGTCAGTTGCGCTCTTCGGCCATGCGTGACCAACCAGTTTTTAGCAGTATTGACACCAATGCGATATAACCAGGTATAGAAAGCGCTGTCATTACGAAAGTTCGGTAGTGCCTTGTATGCACGGATGAAACTGTCTTGCACGATATCTTCCACCTCTGCCTGATCGCGCACCATGCGTGAAACCAGACGCGCGAGCTTGCGCTGATATTTCGTGACCAACAGCCCGAAAGCTTGTTTGTCGCCAGCTTGGACGCGCTCAACGAGCATCCGGTCTGCTTCACGATCTCCCATGGGCTTTGTGTCTTGATTCCGCCTAAAAAATTGCAGCCAATCTGGCTACTGGCCAGTATATCAAGCCATTCTGCCCGTTTCCTATCGAGCCTTCCACTTCTTTTACAAATCCCGGGTAGCTCGTCTCACCTCTTTAACCGGCCGAACTCCACGCTTATTGCTGAAGATGAAGACTTTATTAATGCGGAATAGTTCCCTGCTTGATGAATGATATAGTTCCGCCCCATGAAACAAAAAGAACAGAAGAAACAGAAGGAGCAGAAAGCCATTAAGCATTTCGACGTTCTCATTATTGGTAGTGGGCTCGCGGGCCAGTCGTTGGCACTTCGTCTGGCAGATACCCATCAGGTTGCACTGGTGACTAAAAAAACACTGGAAGATTCGGCCTCAATCTGGGCACAAGGCGGCATTGCTGCCGTATTGGATGGCAGCGATTCTATTGACGCCCATATTGCCGATACTTTGATCGCCGGGGCCGGTTTGTGCGATTCAAATATCACGCGCTTTGTCGTCGAGCATGGCCGTGAAGCAATCGAGTGGCTCATAGCACGAGGCGTGCCCTTTACCCGCGACGAATCATCCTTCGGGTACCACCTTACTCAAGAAGGTGGTCACGGGCAGCGTCGTATCATTCATGCGGCCGATGCGACAGGCAAAGCGGTGCAGAACACCCTTACTGAGCATATCCGCAAACATCCGCGAATCACAGTTTTAGAGCAGCATATTGCGGTAGATCTCATTACCTCCGGCAGGCTGGACGTAAATCCTAATCGCTGTCTGGGCGCATATGTACTCGATATTCAGCGCGACACCGTTGTCACCATCGGCGCTGACCAGACGGTGCTGGCAACAGGCGGAACTGGAAAAGTTTATCTTTACACAACCAATCCCGATACCGCAACGGGGGATGGTGTTGCCATGGCCTGGCGTGCAGGCTGTCGTGTTGCCAACATGGAATTCGTGCAATTTCACCCCACGTGTTTATACCATCCGCATGCCAAATCTTTTCTGATTTCGGAAGCCTTGCGCGGGGAGGGAGGCCTGCTACGATTGCCCGACGGCACCCGTTTCATGCCAAATTACGATTCGCGAAGTGAATTAGCCCCGCGCGATATTGTCGCGCGTGCCATTGATTTCGAAATGAAGCGTCATGGCGTAGATTGTGTTTTTCTTGATATGACGCATAAACCGGCGGATTTTCTCAAAGAGCACTTCCCCACCATCTATGCACGCTGCCTGGCGCTCGGTATTGATATTACCAAAGAGCCCATTCCCGTAGTGCCTGCTGCCCACTACACTTGCGGTGGAATTGTGACCGATATGGCGGCACAAACGGATCTACCTGGCTTGTATGCCATCGGTGAAACCACTTTTACCGGGCTGCACGGGGCCAATCGGCTCGCCTCGAACTCTTTACTGGAATGCGTGGTGTTTTCGGCTGCGGCAGCAAAAGCGATTAGTGAAACAGCGGTCAAACCGTCTCCACCCTTGCCTCAGTGGGATGAAAGTCGCGTACGCGATGCTGATGAAGAGATTGTCATTTCTCACAATTGGGCAGAATTGCGTCGGTTCATGTGGGATTACGTCGGTATCGTACGCACCAACAAGCGCTTGGAACGTGCGCTGCATCGCATCATTCTGCTGGAAAAAGAGATCAGCGAATACTACGAAAACTTTCGCATCAGTAATGATCTCATTGAACTGCGCAATCTGGTTCTGACTGCCCATCTGATTGTGAAAAGTGCACAATGTCGCCATGAAAGCCGCGGACTTCATTTCAGCCGTGACTATCCCGCAACTTTGCCTCGTGCGCTGGATACTGTGCTTCACCCTTATCAACATGGGTGAAAAATAACCGGGTGATTGCTCGTTATTTAGCTGGCAGTTTTTTGACCTGCCAGCGTAGCCAAAGACGTAACTGGCGAAAGTCTTCTGCTGTAAGGCTATCCTTGAGCAAGATCAAGGATTGCAGGTGATTTTTTTGCCGGTAAAGCAAGATAACCAGAAATGGCAAAACGATGGTGTGCGGATGCAGAACTATGTCACTCGTCGTCTCCCAAGAGGACTTTCCAGAGGCGGATTCAAGGCGTTGCAGCCTATCGCCATCCGTTACGGCGAGGATCTGTAGCGGCGAGGAGAGCGTACTTTGCTCGACCGTTCCGCTACGCAGGGGCTTTATCAGAGTGTTTCTTGCTCGACCGCCTTGTAGCGCATCCACAGCGAAGCGGGCAGGGTTCTTTTCTGCCCCTTCTTGCTGTGCAGGGGTCTCATCAGTGGCTTCACCAGCACCGTCCAATAGCGGAATCAAGGCTTTTTCAATTCGGCCATCTCCATGTAAAACGAGCGTGATTGCGTTTTGCGCTGCTGATGCCATGCACGCATGTTTTATCCACGAAGCACCAATCAACAACAAAAAAATCCCTTGTAGCAGGTTTGGGATATTGACATTAAAAACGATCCACACGGCAATAAGATGCGCGAGCCACAACAGCCGCTTCAAAAAACGCGACGGTCTGACAGAAACGGAACGCTTCGCGACAGATCGCATCGCAATGCGTGGCTAAATCTTGCGGAAAATTAGTGTGCCGTTAGTGCCGCCAAAACCAAAATTATTTTTCATCGCGACATCAATTTTCATGGGTCGTGCAGTATTGGCACAGTAGTCAAGATCGCATTCAGGATCCTGATCGAAAATATTAATCGTTGGCGGACTGATTTGATGATGAATCGCCAGTACAGTAAAAATTGACTCCATCCCGCCTGCCCCACCGAGCAAATGCCCTGTCATTGACTTGGTGGAATTAACCACTAACTGCTTGGCGATATCATGACCGAAAGCCAACTTAATGGCTTCGGTTTCATTTTTATCACCCAGTGGCGTTGAGGTGCCGTGTGCATTCAAATACTGCACATCGTCAGCGTTAACGCCTGCATTTTTCATTGCATTTTGCATGCTGCGCTTCGGGCCATCAGTGTCAGGTGCCGTCATGTGAAAGGCATCTGCCGCCATGCCAAAACCTGTGAGCTCGGCATAAATTTTCGCACCGCGCCGCTTGGCATGCTCGTACTCCTCTAACACCATGACCCCTGCGCCTTCACCCAGCACAAAGCCATCACGCTCTTTATCCCACGGGCGGCTTGCCGTGGCAGGGTCGTCATTACGGGTTGATAGTGCTTTGGCAGAAGCAAAACCACCAATAGCCAGCGGTGTAACAGAAGCTTCCGAGCCGCCGCACACCATCACATCGGCATCGCCATATTC
>JAUSQB010000412.1 GCA_030652715.1 Rugosibacter sp. | reverse complement strand
AAAAGTCGGCGCTGGCAATACGGCGAGTTTACTCAATGAAGCAAGCATTTGCGCCGGAGTTCCTTCAAACAAGCGCCCGCAACCGGCGGCGAACAAAGTGTCGCCGCAGAATATCGCGCCTGCCTCACCGATGCCTGAGTCATAATAGGCAATGTGTCCCAGCGTGTGGCCGGGCAGGGTAATGATGTCAAACTCGCAGTCGATATCAGGTAATTGAATATGCTCATCCCCATGCAAGGGGTGTGAAACTTCCGCAATGTTTTCGCTGGCAGGGCCGTACACAGGGGCGGGATGATGGGCGATAATTTCCGCAATGCCGCCAATATGGTCTGGGTGATAATGCGTTACCAACACGGCGCACAAGCGATCGCCCGTTTTTGCCAGATACTCGCGCACGGGGGCAGCGTCACCTGGGTCGACAACGGCAACCTGACCCGCGTGGCGCAGCACCCAGATATAGTTGTCGGTAAATGCTGGCAGAGCAATGATTTCAACTGCCGATTTTTTAATCATGGTTTCACCTTTTACTTAATTACAATGTCAATTCAAGGTCTTGAATCGTGGCTGGAAACCCCCGCAGGCCGTTATGTGCTGGACTGGGAGCAGAAAAAACATGATCTGCTGGTGACTAATGTTTTTGGCTTTAATGCTGTGCAACTCTCGCTGCCGCGTCATGATTTCCTGCGCGCCAACCGCATGCCGTTACGCTTTCGTTGCGACGATGGACGATATGCCGGTTCCGCAGAAATACTTGCCGACCTCCATTATCTGCCATTTGCGGCGAATAGTCTCGATCTTGTCGTGTTACCGCACACGCTGGAATTCGACGCGCATCCGCATCAAGTGCTGCGTGAAGTTGAGCGCGTGCTCGTGCCTGAAGGGCAGGTGATTATTACCGGTTTCAATCCGCTGAGCCTATGGGGTTTGAAGCGCAAATACACGCGGCAGACTATTCCGCCCTGGCGTGGCAATTATCTCAGCGTACCGCGTTTGAAAGACTGGCTAACCTTGCTGGGGTTCGAGATGCAAGCCGGTGCCTATGGCTGTTATGCCCCAGCCGTGACGCAAGAAAAATGGCTGAACCGGTTTCGTTTCATGGAAGCCGCAGGCGACCGCTGGTGGCCTATTGCAGGCGCTGTGCATATTGTGCAGGCAGTCAAGCGCCAGCACGGCATGCGGCTTATCATGCCCGCCTGGCATGACCGCAAGGCACGCGCCAAAGCCCTGGTGAGCGTTACTCGAAAAGTGGAGAAAGTGGATCAATGATAGATATTTTTACCGATGGCGCATGTAGCGGAAACCCCGGCCCCGGAGGCTGGGGGGCGATTTTGCGAATGGATGAGAAGGAAAAGGAACTCTTTGGTGGCGAGCTGCAAACCACCAACAACCGCATGGAAATGATGGCCGTTATCGAAGCGTTAAAAGCGCTTAAACAACCGGTTACCTTGCCTGTACGCATACATACTGATTCGCAATACGTGCAAAAAGGCATCAGCGAATGGATACACAACTGGAAACGGCGTGGCTGGAAAACAGCGAACAAAGAGCCGGTAAAGAAT
>JAUSQB010000411.1 GCA_030652715.1 Rugosibacter sp. | reverse complement strand
GCTGCCAGCATGCACTCTTCAATCAACCGATGCGCATCATTGCGCTCATAGGGCTCGATACGATCAATCTTGCCATGCTCATCGAACAGCATGCGCGTCTCAACGGTTTCAAAATCTATCGCACCACGCTTTTCACGCGCCTTGGCGAGCTGTCGATAAAGTGCATCCAGCGCTTCAAGATGAGGCAACACAGGGGCTAGTTTCGCGCATGCACTAACGTCTTTGTCATAGAGTGCTGCGGCCACCTCGGTATACGTCAAGCGCGCGTGAGAGAACATCACCGCCGGATAAAATCGGTAGCGACTAATGACACCCGTGGCACTGATCGCCATGTCACACACCATGCACAGTCGCTCAACTTGCGGATTGAGCGAACACAAGCCATTCGACAGCTTCTCAGGCAGCATCGGAATCACGCGGCGCGGAAAGTATACCGAGTTTCCACGCTCATAAGCGTCCTGATCTAATCTACCGCTTTCTGTAACGTAGTGCGAAACATCCGCAATAGCAACAACGAGCCGAAACCCCTTGCCTTGCCGCTCACAATAAACCGCGTCATCAAAGTCCCTTGCTGTTTCGCTATCAATCGTTACCAGCGGCATACCTGTAATATCTTCGCGGCCCTTCCAGTCCGACTTGCGTACAGCATCCGGCAATTTTTTCGTTTCAGCCAGCGTCTCTTTTGAAAACTCAAAAGGCAGTTCATGTTTTCTCAAGGCAATTTCAATTTCCATCCCTGGGTCGGCATAATTGCCGAGCAATTCGACAATGCGACCAATCGGCTGCGAATTCTTGCTGGGTTGCTCGATCAGCTCGACCATCACAATTTGGCCCGCACTTGGCTTGAGTAATTTCTTTGACCCTTTTTCAGCGGGTGCCAGAAAAATATCCTGACTAATGCGCTGATTTTCCGGCACGACAAACAACACCCCATGCTCTTCGAGCACGCGTCCGACCAGCGTTTTATTGACGCGCTCGGTAACTTCAACAATCTTCCCCTCGGGTCGCCCTTTGCGATCAACACCGATGACGCGTGCAATCACTCGGTCGCCATGCAGCACCTTGTCCATTTCTTTTGGCGAAAGGAAAATATCGCTTCCCCCATCTTCTGGCGACAAAAAACCAAAACCCTCGGGATGTCCGATGATGCGGCCTCTGACCAAATCCGCCTTATCTGGAATCAGCCAATCGCCTCGACGATTCTGCATGAGCTGCGCATCGCGCGCCATCGCGCCCAGACGCCGCCGGAATGGCTCCATTTCGTCCACATGAATATCCAGTAATTCAACTAACCGCTCAGTACTGAGCGGCGCACCCTCAGTCACTAGCATTTGCAGGATGTACTCGCGACTAGGCAGCGGATGTTCATATTGCGCCTGCTCGCGAACAAACTCGGGATCGGCCCGGCGAATTTTGGAAAGCTTGGCAAGTGGTTTTGGTTTGTTTGACAATCTGGTTTTTTCCTATAGAATCCGCGCCTCGTTTTAAGTATTGCCCAGGTGGCGGAATTGGTAGACGCACTAGGTTCAGGTCCTAGCGGTGGCAACACTGTGGAGGTTCGAGTCCTCTCCTGGGCACCAACAGTAAAAGTAAAACAGCAAAACAACGCGATGCATGCAGTCATTTACCTCTTGGTACGCCATTGGTATGCAATAGTACGCGAAACGGTCCAATCAAAGAAGCATTTTTCTATAAAAAAGCCGACGGAAGCTTGGATTGTACGGTTACAATCCTCCTTGATCATCGGGAGAGAGTGACACGAGTGAGCTATTCACGCAGTCACCGCCGAAGGCGCAACCCCCCAGGAACCGCTCAGGCAAAAGGACCGACGACGCAGAAAAAATCTGGAGAGAGGTAGCGCACTGAGTTTTTGGTGCGGCCTGCCCACCGACGGAGTAAATCTCTCAGGTGCCAAGGACAGATGGGGTGTAACGGCATGCCGCCGCTACACCCTTTTTTCGTCCAGGAATAGTCCATGCCACAGCGCACTCCACTCTATGCCGCCCATCTTGCCGCCGGTGCCCGCATCGTCGATTTCGCCGGTTGGGAAATGCCGATTCATTATGGTTCGCAAATTGAAGAACATCATGTCGTGCGCCGCGATGCGGGTCTGTTCGATGTCTCCCACATGTGCGCACTGGACCTGACCGGGCCCGACGCCACGCGCTTTCTGCGCCGCCTGCTGGCAAATGATGTCGCCAAACTCACCACATCCGGGCGAGCACTGTATTCCTGCATGTTGAATGAAAACGGCGGCGTCATTGACGATCTGATCATCTATTTTTTGACGCCGACGCGCTACCGCATTGTCGTTAATGCAGGCACTGCAGAAAAAGATGTGACCTGGATGCAAACGCAACTGGCAGGATTTGATTCACAGATCACTTCCCGTCGCGAAGGCAAAAGCGACAAAAATCTCGCCCTCGCCATGCTCGCCGTGCAAGGCCCGCAAACGCGCGAACGTTTCTGGGCAGCCTTTCCCGCCAGTCGCACTGCCACTGAAACGCTGGCTCCGTTTCATGCCTGCGAATGGCCAACGGATAAGGGTATTTGGCTGATTGCACGCACCGGCTACACTGGCGAAGATGGCTTTGAAATCAGCCTACCGGCAAGTGTTGCAGCGGAAGTCTGGCAGAAATTGATCGCCGTCGGGATCAAACCCTGTGGCCTGGGTGCACGCGATACCTTGCGTCTTGAAGCCGGCATGAATCTTTACGGTCAGGATATGGATGACACCACCTCGCCACTCGACACCGGGCTCGCCTGGACGGTCGATCTGCACGACACTAACCGTGACTTTATCGGAAAGTCGGCGCTGGCAACACGGCGACCAGAGCACCAGTTCGTTGGCTTGTTACTCAAGGAACGCGGCATTTTGCGCGCACACCAGAAAGTGTTCAGTCCGCTGGGTGAAGGCGAGATCACCAGCGGCACGTTTTCGCCTACACTCAATCAATCCATCGCTTTCGCACGTCTGCCCATGGGCATTGTCTTGGGTAGCGAAGTCGATGTCGACATCCGTGACAAACGCCTCAAAGCCAAGGTCGTCAAACCAGTTTTTGTTCGCAACGGAAAATCTTTACTCTAATTTTCAATCAAGTTCAATCAAGGAATCCACCATGAACACCCCAACCAGCCTGAAATACGCCGCATCGCACGAATGGAGCAAAGTGGAAGCCGATGGCACGATTACCGTCGGCATTACCGATCATGCACAAGAAGCACTAGGCGACATCGTCTTTATCGAGCTGCCCGCCATCGGTCGCACGCTCAAGGCGGGCGAAGAATGTGCGGTGGTCGAATCGGTCAAGGCAGCCTCCGACATTTATGCGCCGATATCCGGCGAAATCGTCGCCATCAATCAGGCGGTCGTCGACGCGCCTGAATCGGTAAATAGCGCGCCTTATGACCACTGGCTGTTCCGCATCAAGCCATCCAATCCGTCAGAACTGGCTACCCAACTCAACGCTCTGCTCGACGCAGACGCCTACGCCGCCACGCTATGAATCTTTTGCTCCGCCCGCTTGCCGAACTCGAACAACGCGACGAGTTCGTCGCCCGCCATGTCGGGCCGGATGAGGATGAAGTCCAGAAGATGCTCGCCGCCGTCGGCGTCGATTCGCTGGCAGCATTGATTGACGCCACCGTGCCCGCAGCCATCCGGCTGAATCGTCCTTTGGACTTGCCTGCCCCCATGCCCGAGCAGGCGGCGCTGGCGAAATTGCGCACGATCGCAGAAAAAAATAGCGTCAAAAAATCCTGCATCGGTCTTGGTTATTACGGCACGCACACACCATCGGTGATTTTGCGCAACCTGTTTGAAAATCCCGGCTGGTACACCGCCTACACACCCTATCAGGCAGAAATCTCCCAAGGGCGGCTGGAAGCGCTGATCAATTTTCAGCAGATGGTGATCGATCTGACCGGCATGGAAATCAGCAATGCCTCGCTGTTGGATGAAGCCACGGCAGCGGCAGAAGCGATGGCCATGGCGCGGCGCGTTGCCAAGATAGAGAGCAATGCGTTTTTTGTCGATGAAGGCTGCTTTCCGCAAACTATTGCCGTACTCAAAACGCGCGCCGCCGGTTTTGGTTTCAATCTGATCTTCGGCCGCCCGGAAGATGCTGGACAGCACAAAGTATTTGGCGCACTGCTGCAATATCCGAATGTGCATGGCGCAATCGCCGATCTTTCCGCACCCATCGCCGCAATAAAAAATGCCGGTGGCATCGTGGCCGTTGCTTCCGATTTGATGGCGCTGGTGCTGCTCAAGCCGCCAGGGGAAATGGGCGCGGACATTGTGCTTGGCTCATCCCAACGCTTCGGCGTACCGATGGGTTGCGGCGGCCCGCATGCCGCATTTTTCGCCACGCGCGAGGACTACGTTCGCGCCATGCCGGGGCGCATCATCGGCGTCTCGAAAGATGCGCGCGGCAAACCGGCCTATCGCATGGCGCTGCAAACCCGCGAGCAGCATATCCGCCGCGAGAAAGCGAATTCCAACATCTGCACGTCGCAAGTCTTGCTCGCCAACATGGCCGGGATGTACGCCGTCTGGCACGGCCCGCAAGGCTTGCGTATGATCGCCGGGCGCATTCATCGGCTGACAGCGCTGCTGGCAAAAGCGCTGGACGTCGAAGGCGCGTTCTTCGACACGATTCAAATAAAAGTCGGCGCTGGTGATACGGCGAAGAGTCATGCTGCAGCAATAGCAGCGGGCTACAACCTGCGCACAGTCGATGCGACCACGCTTGCCATCAGCCTGGACGAGGTCACCACGCGCGAAGATGTTGCAGTCTTGCTGAAAATTTTTAGCAAGACTGCTGACCTTGACGCAGTAACCCCTAACGCGATTCCGCCTAAACTGCGGCGTACCTCGGCCTTCCTGACCCATCCGGTATTCAACACTTATCACACCGAACACGGCCTGCTGCGCTATCTTAAGCGCCTGCAAAATCGCGATCTGGCGCTCGATCATTCAATGATCCCGCTGGGCTCCTGCACCATGAAGCTCAATGCCGCCGCCGAAATGATTCCCGTGTCCTGGCCGGAATTCGCGCAGATGCACCCCTTTGCCCCGCGCGATCAGGCGCAGGGTTATGCGCAACTGTTTCAGGAACTTGCCGCGCAACTCATGGCCATCACCGGCTTTGATGCCGTCTCGCTACAGCCGAATTCCGGCGCGCAGGGCGAGTATGCGGGCCTCGCCGCGATCCGCCGCTATCAAGCCAGCCGCAGTGAAGCACACCGCAATATCTGCCTGATCCCTAAATCAGCTCATGGCACCAACCCGGCCACAGCGCAGATGTGCGGCCTTGAGGTGATTGCCGTGGCGTGCGATGCACAGGGCAATATCGATCTTGCCGATCTGCAGGCCAAGGCCGCTCAGCACGCGACAAAACTTTCATGCATGATGCTCACCTATCCTTCAACGCATGGCGTGTTCGAGGAAGCGGTCAAAGACATCTGCGCCACCATTCACGCACACGGCGGCCAGGTATATATGGATGGGGCCAATCTCAATGCCCAGGTCGGCCTCACGCGTCCGGCCGATATTGGTGCCGACGTTGCGCACATCAATCTGCACAAGACCTTCGCCATCCCGCATGGCGGTGGCGGCCCGGGCATGGGGCCGATAGGCGTCAAGGCCCACCTCGCACCTTTTTTGCCGGGGCATGACTTTGCGGAAAGCCCTTTTCCGGAAAACAGTGGGCAAGGCGCCGTTTCTGCCGCGCCCTGGGGCTCGGCGGCCATCCTGCCTATTTCATGGATGTACATCACGCTGCTGGGTGCCGCCGGTTTGCGGCGCGCCAGCGAAATCGCCATCCTCAACGCCAACTATATCGCCGCACGTCTGTCCACGCAGTATCCGGTACTGTATACCGGCACGCAGGAGCGTGTGGCGCACGAATGCATCCTCGATATCCGCGCCATCAAAAGTGCGACCGGCGTGACTGAAAGCGATATCGCCAAGCGCCTGATGGACTACGGCTTTCACGCGCCGACTGTGAGCTTTCCGGTGGCCGGTACGTTAATGGTGGAACCCACTGAATCCGAAG
>JAUSQB010000407.1 GCA_030652715.1 Rugosibacter sp. | reverse complement strand
CAGTCCATCCAGGAGCATCTCGCGAAAAATGATGGTACGTGCAATGTTCGCCATCAGCTTTTTGGCGATCGGCAGAAAGATCAGGTTAGCCGCACCAACACCATAAATAGTGGCGACAAAAGCCACAGCAATGCCGCTGCCCAGCCTGGAGGGATCGGACAGGTTTTCCATGACATGAATCAATCCCATCACGGCACCAATGATGCCTATCGTCGGCGAATATCCACCAGCTGACTCCCATATTTTGGCGGCAGATTTAAGACTGGCCTCCTGAGCACTAATCTCCACCTCCAGGACTTCGCGCAAGCGCCCTGGTTCAACGCCATCGGCCAGCAACTGCAGTCCTTTAGCAACAAACAGATCGCGTTGAGGCCTGATTTGAGCCTCCAGTGCCAGGAGACCTTCTTTGCGTGAAATATTACTCCAGCGGACAACATCGGCAATGAGTTTGCCTGGCTCGACTGTCGGCGGGAAAAACACCCATTTCACCATTTTGATGCCATCCCTGAAAACATTCAGCGGGCTCTGCAACATCACAGCCCCCAGAGTGCCGCCAATGACAATCAAAAATGCTGTCGGCTGCACCAGTGACGCTAAATCCCCCCCCTCCAGCAGATGTCCAATAACAATCACCGACAGTCCGATGAACAAACCAGCAAAACTGATTTTATCCATCGGTCAATCTCCGCTTTGCGGCACGGCGCGATGACGTCGCGCTGTATTCGCAGGCTTGCGCTCGCCCGTCAGGCTGGCCCGCAAACGGGCAACAGCCTGGCTGTGCAACTGACAGACTCGTGATTCGGTTACCCCCATCACTTCCCCTATTTCACGCAGATTCAAATCCTGTTCGTAATACAGCGCCATCATCAGTTTTTCACGCTCGGGCAGCGCTTCTAATGCGGTGGCCAGCGCTGTACGCGTTCCCGATTCCTCCAATAAAACCAGGGGATCCAGATTAGTCACAGGGGTATGCTGCTCAAGATAATCGCCATCATCACCGCTCATGTCTTCGAGATAGACTAGCTGATGCCCTCTCGCCTCAAGCAAAAGCTTCTGATACTCCGCCAGAGAGATGCCCAGCGCAGCGGCCAGTTCAGATTCTGACGGTGGGCGTCCCTGGGCATGCTCCAGTTGACGAATCGTTGCCTCTACCTGGCGCATCTCACGCCGGATGCTGCGTGGCAGCCAATCATTTTCGCGCAGGCCATCCAGCATGGCCCCGCGTATCCGCTGTGCCGCATACGTTTTAAACTGGGCGCCAATCACTTCTT
>JAUSQB010000400.1 GCA_030652715.1 Rugosibacter sp. | reverse complement strand
AGGAACATGCCGCTGTTCCAATAATATTCGCCGGAATCAAGGTAACTTTGGGCGGTGGCCAAATCCGGTTTTTCAACAAAGCGATCAATGGCAAAACCATCGGTGATGGCACTGCCGCGATGGATATAGCCATAGCCAGTCTCGGGGCGTTCCGGCGCAATGCCAAAGGTGACAAAACGCCCGGCGGCGGCGTGCGGCATACCCAGAGCAACCGCTTGTTGAAAGGCAGCGGTGTCGGTGACTACATGGTCAGAGGGCAATACCAGCATCAGCGGGGCTTGGCCGTCACGACGGCACCATTGCGCAGCGGCCGCTAGCGCCGGGGCGGTATTGCGCGCGGCGGGTTCGAGCAGAATATCAGCTTCAATGCCAATCTCGCGGATTTGCTCGGCCACTAAAAAGCGGTGAGCTTCATTGGTAATCAACACAGGCCGACCCAAGCCGGGAAAACCCTCGAGCCGCAGCAGCGTGGCTTGCAATAAGGAATGCTCGCCCAGCAAACGCAAAAACTGTTTGGGATATTGTGATCTTGACAGCGGCCATAAGCGTGTGCCGGAACCGCCACACAGCAGAACGGGAACAACGGGGGGCTGATTGGCGGGTGCGGTAACGGATTGAGTTGTCTGGGCGTTAGTGTCTGGCATGATAGGGCGCAATATATGGGTGCTTTTTATGGTTCAAGCATTCATACTATCAAACCTTTGCCTCGGCTGGATGAAGATGAGGTGCAGGGCTGATATGCTTGGCTGCAAGATTATTTTTTTGTGGAGTGTACTGGGTGATGCAACAAAGCGTACTTTTCGTGTGCACAGGAAACATTTGCCGCTCACCCACGGCGGAAGGTGTGGCGCGCGCGCTGGCGGAAAAGCAAGGGGTGGGGCATTTGTTCACCTTTGATTCTGCCGGCACGATGGCTTATCACAGCGGCGAGCCGCCAGATCGGCGTGCTATCGCAGCTGCCGCCAAGCGTGGCTACGATCTGACACCGTTGCGTGCGCGACAGGTGGCCGAAAAAGATTTTTTTCGGTTCGATCATGTGCTGGCGATGGATCGCGGTCATCTCAAGGTGCTGGAAAAACTTTGCCCGGCGGAACATCGGCAGAGTCTGGGTTTGTTTCTTGAGTTCGCCGACAAAGGTACGGAAGATGAGGTGCCTGATCCTTATTACGGTGGCCCGGAGGGTTTTGACTATGTGCTGAGTTTGGTTGAAAGCGCTGCCGATCAGCTTATCCGACGGTTGTCTATGACTGTTTAGGTTTGTGCTGGTTGCTTTAGAGATATCCGAACTTTCTTCCAGTGGACGGATGAGGTTTTCGACCTAAAACCGTCCTCGGTGCTGTCAGTCCATCCGCTGGGGCCATTTCCTGGCCGTATGGAATACTCGCAAAATCTCTACGGCACCACCGCGCACGCGATAGGGCAGGATGTATGGGAACCGTGTCACGACAAGTTCGCGTGTTCCCGCGATTCGGCCTGGACGCCCCATGTTGGGATGCTCTGCGAGCATGGCAACACTGTCTTGCAGGTGTCGCACTAACTCGGCCGCCATGCGCGGGCTGTCCTTGGCAATGTAGGCCGCTTCTTCGTCAAGGTTCTCCAAGGCTCGACGCAGCCATTTAACCTGCATATTTCCTCACGGCGGCATCGACTTCGTCATCGGACGCAAAATCATTGGCATCCGCTTCCTTGAGGGCCTGCTGTATTTCGCCGATCTGCCAGGCCTCAAGGTCCAGGTATTGACGGATGGCTTCGCCGGCCAGATAGGATTTGGAGCGATGGGTGGCATTCGCCAGTTTGTCCAGCTGTTCCTTCATTTCTGAGGGAACGCGCAAAGTGAGTGTCGTAGTGTCCATGGGCGGTCTCTTGTATTTCGATGTGTACAATGCAATGCTAGCATGGGAGCCGGGGTAAGGGAGGGAGTGTGTTCCTTGGCGTCTGTTGGCCCACAGGCAGGATGAGTTACAGGCGCTGCGAGTGGAGCAGTTCGGTAAAAAAGGGGGGGCTGACAGTCCTTGGTGAACTGTCCAAGGTTCGCGTCTGGAGACGAAGAGCCAGCAAGAGCGAAGCCATTGACTCGTCAACAGCTTCATACGCCATCAAAGTGAGATTGGTGGTCGAAAAAGATTTTTATATCAGCATTTCGAGCACGGCCGGATGCGAGAGAAAGTCTTGCGGGCTGGCGCTGGCGCCATAGGCTCCGGACTGAAAAATAACGAACAGATCACCCGGCATTGCGTGGGGCAGGGCAACGTTATCGGCTAGCAGATCCAGCGGGGTGCATAGCGGGCCGACGACGCTCACGCGCTCGGTGTTTGCCGTATCACTGGAGCCGACTTTTTCTACATCGTGCGCGGGAACGATCGCCACGGGATAGTTGCGGCGGATCACCTGGCCAAAATTGCCGCTGGCGGCCAGATGATGATTCAACCCGCCATCGGTAACAAGATAGGTATGGCCGCGTGAGATTTTTTTATCGATGATGCGCGTGACATAAATCCCCGCTTCGCCGACCAGATAACGACCGAGTTCCAGATGCAGTTTCGCCTGCGGCAACCGCTGTGCGGCGTCCAACGCGATCTCGTTTAATGCCGCAATGATCGGGGTCAGATCAAGAGCCGATTCGTGGGGGAAATAAGGGATGCCAAAGCCGCCGCCAAGATTGAGCGTTCTGATCGGTGCCGGAGCATCCGCCGCTAGCTTTAAAGCCAGTTGATAGCTCGCGCGTTGTGCTGCGGCAATCGCTTCGCCATTCAGATTTTGCGAGCCGGAAAAAATATGCAAGCCTTCAAATGCCAAGTGGTTGCCAAAGCGCGACCAGCTAGCCAGAAGCTCGGGAATCATTTCTTCGTCAATGCCAAACGGCCGCGGCCCGCCGCCCATGCGCATGCCCGAGCCTTTGAGTTCAAACGCCGGGTTCACTCTCAGCGCAACACGCGCCTGGCACCCCTGGCGTTGTGCAATCGCTGCCAGGCGTAGCAGTTCCCCTGCGGATTCGGCATTGATCAACACCTTGGCCGCCACCGCTTGCGCCAGCTCGCTATCGCGTTTTCCCGGTCCGGCAAAGCTCACGCGCTCGGGTACGATGCCGGCTTTAAGCGCCAGATCAAGCTCACCTGCCGAGGCAATATCGACGCCATCAACCAGCCCGGCGATCAAGCGCACCAAAGGCAGGAAGGGATTGGCCTTGATGGCGTAATGAATGCCCATGGATTGCGGCAGCGCGGCGCGCAAATCGGCAATGCGCTGCGTGATGCGCTGGCTGTCAAAGGCATAAAGCGGCGTGCCATGTTCAGCGGCTAATTGGGCAATCGGTCGGCCACCGAAGGTGTACGCATCGTGAGGAAAAGACAGGATGGTCATGGGGTTAAATTTTCTGCCGGGCAGGGGCTAAGTTAGCGGCCAGTGTACGCCGGTCAATCTTGCCATTGGCATTGCGCGGCAGCGGGCCGGGATAAATAGTGATGGTAGTCGGCACCATGTAAGCGGGTAAATGCTGGCGACATATGGCGAGCAATGCGGCCGACGCGGTTTCGCTGGTGGCACCTGTAACGAGAGTGACAACGAGATGAATCGCTTCGCCCAAAGTGTCATGTGGCACGCCAAAGGCGGCGCACTCGGCGACTAGCTCATTGGCATAGAGCACTTCTTCAATTTCGGTAGGGCTTACGCGATAGCCCGAGGTTTTGATCATGTCATCCCGCCGCCCGACAAAGTATAAAAATCCCTCGGCGTCACGTCGCACGGTGTCGCCTGAATAGACGGCGCGTTCGGCCGCCGTTGGCTCAAGGTGCGGGGGCAAGGGCTTGAAACGCTCGGCGGTGGCTTCCGGGTTGTTCCAGTAACCCAGAGTGACAAGCGGGCCGCGATGCACGAGCTCGCCGGGTTCGTTGTCATCACACAGCGCGCCGTCGCTGCGCAGCACCAGCACCTCGGCATGGGGAATGGCTCGGCCGATGGAATCAGGCCGCCGGTCCACTTCTTCAGGTGGCAGGCAAGTTGAGCGAAAGGCTTCGGTCAAGCCATACATCAGGAAAGGTTTGGCATGCGGTGCTTTTTCGCGCAGGCGCGCCAGGGTCTCGCCCGGCATGCGCCCGCCGGTAGTGGCGAAATAGCGCAGGGCAGCAGCGCACCCCGCAGGCCAGTCGCAGCGCGCGAGCTGGATGTACAGCGGCGGCACGGCGGTCAGACCCGTGATGCGCTCGTCAAGCAAGGCACGCAGCAGATCACGCGGCAGCACATAGTTGTGCAGCACCACGCAGGCACCGACATGAAAGGCGGTGGTGAGCTGACTGAATCCGGCATCGAACGACAAGGGCAAGGCAGCGAGCAGGCGATCGTCCGGGCGATTATCCAGATAGTGCGCGACACTTTGCGCGCCGATCACGAAATTACGGTGCGAGATCACCACGCCTTTGGGTTTGCCGGTGCTGCCCGATGTATAGAAAATTGCTGCCGCGTCGGTATCGGCGTTTTTCGGTATGGTCGAATAAGTCGGCTCTGGCAATACGGTGCCGGATGCATGAGTCATGAGTTCTGACCATCGGTGATGATCAGGGCCAGTCGATAAGTCGTCCACCAGCACGATGTGGTGCAGCGCCGGGCAATTCGCCAGCACCGACTCAAGAGAAGCCAGGCGCGCGGCGGAGGTGATGAGTACCGCGACCGCACAATCGTTCAGAATATGGCTGACTTGTTCCGCGCGCAGTATCGGGTTTACCGGCACGAAGAGGCCGCCAGCATGCGCTGTGCCAAAGCAGGCAACCACGGTTTCCAGCCGTTTTTCGAGATACACCGCAACGCGCTCGCCGGGCATCAAGCCCAGCGTTGCGAGTGCTTGCGTACACTGCACGGTTTGCTGCCATAGTTCGGCATAGGTGAATTTTTGTGTGTCATCGATTAATGCTAGAGCCTGCGGCGTGCGCTCTGCGGCGTTGCGAATGAGTTCGGGTAACAGCATGTTGGCTATGCCGGTGGTCGTGCGGGAGGTCATAGGGTTCTGTCAGCTTTCCATGCGCGGAATTTTTTCCCGCTGAAATGGCGGGTTGCGGCCAACAAGCCACGTGGTGTCCTGAGATCAAAGGCAATCAGCCCATGCCGCTCGCGGCGATGGCTCATCCAGTCTTGCTTGTAGGCGTCATCGCCACTCAGGTAGTCAATTTCATCAACAGTGTCATAATCCAGCACGTGTTCCATCAAGGCTGCGGTGAGCAGTGAGCCGGGCGAAAAGCGCGCGGCATCGGGGTCATAAGCGAGTTTGAAAATATAAGCCTTGCCTTGATCCACCAGCCAGATCTGGCTGGCGATGGCAACACCATTCAGTGACAGAACGCCCAGCCGCAGTTTGCCCTTTTGTGCTGCCAGAACACATAGCCTGCGCACAAAATCAGGGAAGGCTTCAGCGGGCTTCCAACTGCGCTGATAGATAGTTTCAAAAGCGTTAATTGCTGCGTCGAGAGAATCTCCTGGCTGAGAATGAATGTCGATTTTCCATGCGCTCGCCCGATCAAGTTTTTTGCGTGCGCGGTGCACCGTGTTTTGTAAAGCCGAAGGGCGTTGCGCAAAATAATCGGCAAAGGAAAGGCCGGTGCAGGGCAGGCTCCAATTGCCAAAACAAAAATAGTGGTCGACTGCATAACCGGCGGTGGTGAGCGCGCTACGCATGGCAGGATAAAAAGCGCCGGTGGTGTCGAGCGGTTGCAGCTGAATGACGGCCGGGCATGGTTTATGACGGCGCAAAAAACGAGCGATCGCGCTCAGCGCACGTGCTGGCAGCGAATCCATCGGCCAATCGGATGCGGTCAAACCGTCGTGCAACAACAGGGGCGCATACAGTGGCGTGTAAAAATTGCTCAGGCTGGAGAGCCTGCCAGATTCTTGAATCAGCGGTAAGCAGAGGATGGGCGAGCCATCGTTGGTGACCATCAGCCATTGAAGGTGCGTGCCTGTGGGCAGCCCGTGTTGCGCGAGTAGTTCAAACCAGTCAGCGGTTTGAAAAAATGCGCCATGATCGTCTATCTGCTGTGCAGATTTCGCACGAAATGCGGCGAAGTCTCCAGAACGTTGGACAATCATGATCTGCCGGTTGTCCGCGCAGCGTTCCCGTGGCCGTGGCTAGTGCCGCCCGATAGCAAAGTATTCGAGCCCCGCTGCGCGGACATGCGCTGGTTCATAAAGATTGCGGCCATCGAAGATCACCGGTGTTTTGAGCCTGGCCTTGATGGCGGCAAAATCCGGTGCGCGAAATTCTTTCCATTCCGTTACGATCGCCAGCATGTCTGCGCCTTCGAGCGCATCCATGGGGTTCTGGGCATATTCAAGGCGCGGCTCGGTGCCGTAAATGCGCTGGGTTTCGTGTATGGCAACGGGGTCATAGGCGCGCACCGTGGCACCGCGCTTGAATAATTCCTCGATGAGGGCACGGCTCGGTGCTTCGCGCATGTCGTCGGTATTCGGCTTGAAGGCAAGCCCCCACAAAGCAATTTTTTTGCCGGAGAGGTCTTCACCAAAATGCGCAACAATTTTTTTCGCCAGCACGTGCTTTTGCACTTCGTTGGCGTCTTCCACCGCTTGCAGCACCTTGAGGTCTTGCCCGGCCGCATGCGCGGTGCGCACCAGCGCTTGCACATCCTTGGGAAAACACGAGCCGCCATAACCGCAGCCGGGGTAGAGAAAGTGATAACCGATGCGCGGGTCTGAGCCGATACCCTGACGCACCAGTTCGATATCCGCGCCGAGTTTTTCTGCCAGATTCGCCAGCTCATTCATGAAGCTGATGCGCGTGGCGAGCATGGCATTGGCGGCGTATTTGGTCAGTTCGGCCGAGCGCACATCCATCACGATCAGGCGTTCGTGGTTGCGCTGAAAGGGCGCGTAGAGCTGGCGCATCATGTCAGCCGCTTTATCATCGGAGACGCCTACCACAATGCGGTCCGGCTTCATGAAGTCGTCGATCGCTGCGCCTTCTTTTAAAAACTCCGGGTTGGAGACGACGCTGAAGTCAACCACCGCGCCACGTGCGGCAAGCGTTTCGGCAATTGCCGCGCGCACTTTGTCGGCCGGGCCCACCGGCACGGTTGATTTGTCGACCACGACCTTGTAGCCGGTCATATGCGTTCCGATGTTGCGGGCGGCGGCCAGCACATACTGAAGATCAGCCGAGCCGTCTTCGTCGGGCGGTGTGCCCACCGCAATAAACTGGATATCGCCATGCGCCACCGCTGCGGGAATATCCGTCGTGAAGCGCAGGCGGCCAGCCTCTTTGTTGCGCTTGACCATGGCTTCAAGGCCCGGCTCATAAATGGGGATGCCGCCCTCATTGAGGATGCGGATTTTATGGGCATCCACATCAAGGCAAAGCACATCGTTGCCAACTTCAGCAAGGCAAGCGCCGGAAACCAGGCCAACGTAGCCTGAGCCAATCACGGTAATTTTCATGGTGTGGTCTGTTCAGATAACAAAATGGAGCAAATGATAGCTGAATTATCTGTCCAGTTCAGTGTTCTGGTGTAATGGTTATGCGTGCTTGGTGAGCAGGCAAGGCAGACTACAAGGTTTGCCAGGCAGCCTATGAACGGCTCAGAAAATATACTGAAGGAAACACTGAATAAGTATCCACACCCTGTGGACGATTTCTTTAGCATAATGTCATAAAAATGGATTTGACTGCACGAGGAAGCAAGATGAAGTAAATGGCCTTGGCACTGCCGGGATTCGAGAAGCACGGGCGAGCTACGAATAAGGCTGAGTTTTGGTAAAGATGGAAAGCCTGATACCGTGGACGGCATTCTGTGCGTTGATTGACCGCATTATTCCAAAGCGGGCAATGGTTGCAGGTTGCCCGCCAGTGGGGCTGGAGCGGATGTTATGCATGTACTGCATTGCCCGCAATGCCAACCGCGTTTTTGTCATGTGGGCGATGAGCAACCTTGTCAACTGGGGACGATCCCTCATAGAACAGATGCGTACGCCACGCGATGAATCATCGGTTATGAAAAACTTGATGCAAACAATATCCTGCCTGGTTACTGCGATAATCAGATGCTTTTCTATCACGCGCAATACAAACTAAAGGAATTAGCCTCCTATGCCGATCGGTGTTCCCTTTTTTTTGAAAAAGTTTCTGTCGGTTGTGTTGCTGCCACCGTTGCTGCCGCTATTGTTTATTGTGTGCGGGTTATTGTTCTACCGCTGCTATCCGCGTCTGGGGAAAACGCTGGCATGGAGTGGTGTACTGCTGAGTTTGCTGTTGATGACACCTGCCGGGGTTGATCTGTTGTCTGCGCCTTTGGAACAGGTGCCCGTGCTACAGAAGGCTGACTTGCCGCGTGCGCAGGCGATTATCATTTTGGGGGGCGGGCAGCGGCTGCAGGCGGTGGAATATGGGGATTCCGCACCGAATCGGCTCACCTTGGAGCGACTGCGTTATGGCGCGCGTTTGGCGCGGCAAAGCGGTTTGCCGGTATTGGTGAGTGGTGGTGCGCCTGTTGGCATGGTGGGAGAAGCGATAACCATGGCGAAAAGTTTGCGCGAGGATTTTGGCGTGAGGCCACAATGGGTTGAAGCTCGCTCACTGGATACTCAAGGCAATGCCTATTTTTCGGCGCAGATGTTGCGGCCAAAAGAAGCTCGCGGCATACGGCGTATCGTGCTGGTCACCCATGCTGCGCATATGCGGCGCTCGATCAATGAATTTGCCGCGCAAGGTTTTGAAGTCACACCTGCGCCTACGGCTTTTTATGCGCAAGGGAAGGGCGATACCGTTCTAGGAGATTTTTCCCCGGGCGCGAGCGCAGCCTATGCCGGGTGGTATTCCCTGCACGAATGGCTAGGGCTTCTGGCGCAATCGGTGCGAGGGATGTTGCCATTGGTTGTGTCTGAACGGGTTGATGATGCGCGCCCTACCCCTACGTATAATCAAGCACAATGAGTTCGCCGTATCCCATTTATCTTCAGGAAAATCACGTGAATTTTGAAAAAGAAGTGCTGATGCTTCTTGATACAACCCTCGGCCTGCGTGGCAGAGGATTAGCCTTTGTGCCGGAGACGCGCTTGCTGGGCGCGTTGCCGGAATTCGATTCGATGACGATCATTAATCTCGTCACCGGGCTGGAAGAACGGTTTGGCGTGCTGGTTGCCGATGATGAAATTGAAGGCCGCCTGTTTGCCACGGTGGGCTCGCTCGTCGACTTTGTGCGGCATAAAGTTGGTCTGTTGCAGTCGCGGTAAAAGTGCGGCTTTGACACAGTGCTGGCCAAAAGTGTGCAAAGGATGCCGGTGACAGCCGCTGTGACAGCGCAGCCTTTTTTTCTTTCCGTTAGCGGGCGTTCGCGTTTTTGTCTTTATCACTCGCCAGTGCCGGGCGCAGCTTTGCGCGGTGCAGTTGTTTACATCCATCCGTTTGCCGAAGAAATGAATTTTTCGCGGCACATGGTGGCCTTGCAATCGCGGGCGCTGGCGGCGCAGGGTTATGCGGTGCTGCAAATCGATCTTTTGGGATGCGGCGATAGTGCAGGAGATTTCAGCGAGGCCAGCTGGTCGG
>JAUSQB010000390.1 GCA_030652715.1 Rugosibacter sp. | reverse complement strand
TTCCTGCGGGATCATCACCGGCAGCCAGCCAGATTCGGTCACCGCATTGACGAAGGCTTCGGGATAGCCCCGTTCCTCATCAATGCCACGGAAGTATTCGTCAGGATAATGCGCGCATAAATCGCGCAGCGCTTCGCGCAGTTCGGGGTATTTTTCAGCAGCAGTATTCATGTTTATTTTTCTCGGTAATGGGGATTACCCGGAGGCTTACCCAGGCGCTTCTACAGTCGCTTGCATGGTTACGCGGCCGTGTTGATCCTCAATCCACAGGCTGTATTGCCCCCCACCCATTGTTGCGCCGCAAACGCGAAACGCGCCGGTGCAAAACAAAGGGCTCACCGCGCGGAACACAAAGCGTTTGGGCACACATTGCGGCAGCTCGCAACGCAATAAGTCCAGCAGCATCGTCGCTTGCAGCGGGCCATGCACCACCAGGCCAGGATAGCCTTCCACTTCAGTGGTGTAGGGGTAATCGTAATGAATGCGATGGCCGATGAAGGTCAGCGCGGAATAGCGAAACAACAATACCGGGTCTGGCGTGATGGTGCGTGACCACTGTACTTGTGTTGCAGGCGCTGGTGTTACAGGGGCTCCTTTTGCAGGAACTTCGTTTTTAGAAAAAGTCGGCTCTAGTGATACGGCACGGATCACCTTCTCTGTGGAGACGGCATTAGCGGCAGCAACAGCCGACTCGGTCGGCTTAATCTGCGTTTCAGTCTCCGCCGTCGGTTCATCCCGATACACAATATCCTGCGTCTCAACAACACACACACCCGCCGCATCGCTGATCTCGTGCTGCAGCTGTAAAAAAACCATCTCGCCGCTGCGCCCCTGTTTCTGGCTCACGCCAAGAATCGTGGAGCGCCGCTCAACCATCTGCCCCACATGCAAAGGGCGCACAAAATCCACCTGCGCCCCGGCGAACATGCGGCGCGGCAAGGGCACGGGCGGCAAAAATCCGCCGCGTGGCGGATGGCCGTCTGCGCCCAGTTCGGATTGACGCGTCGCTGTTAAAAAATACAGGCCATGCCAAAACGGCGGAATCTCGTCGCCTTCTTTGGGCGGCGGATC
>JAUSQB010000386.1 GCA_030652715.1 Rugosibacter sp. | reverse complement strand
TCGGCGGCCAGCGCCAGGGCTTCGGGCGAGTCGGCCGGGTAAAGGTTGGTCGGCTTGACCAACCGCCCGTCTGCACTCAGCGTGACCTGTCCATAGCGGCCCTGAAAGAAATTCTGCGACGCGGTCAGCGGCACGGCGATTTCCACCAGCATGCCCTCATAGCGTTCAAGTTCGCCCTCGAAGGTTTCCGGAAAGGGAATCACCGTTGGCGCGATGGAAAAACCGCTGCCCAGCACTGTCAGCGCGCTCACACTGCTGAGCTGCGTGAGCGGGTTGGCCAGAGTCAGGGAATTGCTGGCGGCGCCGGTATTGAATTCCACCACAGTGGCGGACAGGCGCACGCGATCACCCATACTCACCGCAGGGGCACTGCTGGTGAAAACAAAAATGCCGTCCGACGTGGCGATGTCGCCGTCGCCGGTTTCATCCTGCAAATAAAAACCGTTGTTGTTGAGCCTGGTAACCACGCCTTCGGTCGTCACGCCCTGGCCAGCCAGCGGACTGACGCTGCCCGCACCTTGAATCGCCGGGATGGGGGTTATGCCGGAAACCGACACCGTCACCGTGCAGGTCGCAGTTTGCGCTTCATTGTTGCCAAAGCGGATGACGACCGGATAGCTGCCGGCAGCCAGGCCGGATACGTTGAGCGATACGCTTGCCGATTCGCCATCCGCCGTGGCGGGGCTGAAGTTCCCGAGCGAAATGCCTGCCAGTGCGCCCGAGTCGATGATTGCGCTATTGACCACACTATCGGCATCCGTCGCGCCAAGACTGGCGCTGCCCGATGCGCCCGCCGCCACCGACAACCCTGCCGGACAGCTCGTAACGATAGGCTGATTGACCGCGCCGCCACTCGATGTTCCGCTCACGCTAATGTTATCGATGCCCACCCACTCGTCGTTGCCGGCGGCATTGCTGGTGATGATGCGAAGTTGCAGCAAAGGCTGGTTGTCGGCCGCCGCAGGCAAGGTCACGCTCACTGGCGTAACCAGCGTTGCCAGGCTGGGGCCGCTGGTCGCGTCGGCCACATATGCCGCCGACACATCGGTGAAGTTGCCGCTGTTGCCGATGCGGTATTGCAGCGCCACCGGCTGGATCGCATTGTCAGCCGAGCCATCCAGATCGCGCAGCAGGTAGTCGACCTGAATCGACTGCCAGCCCAGGGTATCGAGATGCAGCAGGATGAAAGGTGCATTCGCAGTGCCCGAACCGTTCAGGGCAATCGTCGGATCTTGCAGATGGAATTCGGCCACTCCTCCCGTGCTGAGGGTATTGGGATTGGTCTGATTGGCGATCACATTCACCACAGCAGTACCGTCGCCCAGGATGGTTTGAGGGTTTGTCCCCGTGGCGCTGGTCAGGCCATCACCGCGATAACCCATGATGCCCGACACCCCGCTCCAGTCGTTGCTTGTTGTGATCAGTGCAGTGTCCGACCAGTCCTGGGCAAACGGCAAGGTTTGCGGCGTGGTGTCGGCGTGCGCGGTGGTGGCAAAGGCAAGAGCGCAAGCAAGGACGATAGGCTTGATTTGGTGGCAGCGCATGAGAGGTATCCTGTTTTAAAAAATAGTTCGACGATTCTAGTAACGTTGTGCGAAGTCTCCATGTCGCAGCGAATGACATTGACTGACCTGTTCGGCCTACGCCTTGCTGCGTTTTGTGTGCGCCATTCCCAAAAGTCCGGTCGCGCCCAGCGAAGCTATCCACTATGCCTATAGAATAAATTTGAGATAAAAAACGGCTCCCGAAGGAGCCGTAGCAGGGTACTGCTGGCGGAATGCAGTCAGGCCTTGCGATGGCGCGCAGCCATGAAGCCGACCAAGCCGAGGCCTGCGAGCATCAGCATCCAGTCGCTTGGTTCGGGGATGGGCGCATAAATAACATCGCCCGCACCGGATGAACCCAGGTTCGTGTCGTAGGCAATGAAGGATTCACCAAGACTGGCGTACCCGGGCAGGACGCTGAAACCGATGTTGGTGGTGGTGGCGGAATACGACAGGCCGAGAAATTGGCCGTTGGAGAATGTGACTTCGGTCAGAGCGTCAGCATTCGCCAGCGAGAACGAGTTGCCCAGCAAACTCATCAGCAGGCTGTCGACGCTGAGCCATTCATCGCCAATGCCGGTGAGCGGAGCGTCGTCGAACTGGAACGTGCCGATGAAGCTTTCGCCATTGAAATGGCCGGAATCAAAGCTGCCGTTGAAGTTATAAGCCTGGACGGCAGCTTGCGCAGCCGGGGCGGCGATCATCAGACCCAGTGCTGCGGCGATAAGTGTTTGTTTGAGCATCATGATATTTTCTTTTCGTTAAAAAATAATTAGTCGCATACGGTGCAGCGTATGAGCGCTGCCTCATTTTTGCGGGTTTATTGGAGAATGAGATCGTGCGCTGGAACGAACTGCCCGGCTGTCAGGCCTTTGAGCGTGGCCAGACGGTCGATGTCATCGTAAAAGGAAATGCCTTGACCAATATTGTCACGCAAGTTGCCCTGGGCAGAGATCAGCCAGGACTCCTGGTCGCCGACGTGCAGAACGGTAAGCTCTTCGGCCAAGGCGGGGCCGGTTGCGATGAAGGACAGCAGCAGGACGATATTCAGGGATTTCAATTTCAAAGCATGCTTCATGGAACACTCCTTATCAAAAAGAAAACTGGAATCTTCCAGCGCCTCACCAGAGCAGGTTGGCTATAACTAGCAGGTTTACACGGCAGACACATCCTTTCCCGCACCATGGTCAGTGTGCTTGAAGTTTGTTACACACCTTGATGGAAATAAACCGGGCCATGTAATCCGTTAGGGCTAGCGCACATATTCAGATCACTGCATTCCGATGACTTTGTCATCGCCTGCTCGCTCCTCGCATTTCTCTGGACACGGCGATGTCATGACATCGCCAGCGTCTTTGCTGCACACGCAGCCGCAAGTGTTCATCCGCCACACCGTTGCTCAACGCAAGGTCAGCCGCTGCGCCACCACAATGGTCGCCACCCCGGCTACCAGCCCCAGTGCCAACCGCCCACCGCCTTGCAGAAAATCCTTCCAGGCCAGCAGTATGAAAAACTCCTGCGGTGCATATCGCTCGGCAAAAATCGCCCACAGCTCACCTAGCAGCACGCAGGGAACATCAGCCATCAGTAATGCGAGCAGCAGTGGCAGGCCGACGGCAATTCGCATGGCATAGACCCTCCATGCCGTGACAGGCCAGGCGGCAAGGAGGGTGGCAAACAGGATCGCGGGCTGCAGCACATGGCCGGTCAGGGTGGTGACGTAGGCCTGGCCGCGCGGATCGGGAAAGATCACCTGACCGCCAACGACCACGATGCGTTGCAAGCTGACGTCAAGCCGAACAACGCTGTCAGCGCCTGACTGTATTACGCCCAGAGCAAGGATGCGATAGCGATCGTCAAGCCAGCCTATTTCCCAGTGAAACAACGGCAGCAACAGTTCGATCAGGGCACGACCATGGAAATGAGCAAAAGCAAGCAGTAGCAGACTGGCAACGAGCAGGCGCAGCCCGATCACCAATGGCCGTGTCTCGCCGACCTCTGCTGTTCGCTCAGGCATGGGGCATAAGGGTGCTCCGCTGCCCTATCCCACCTCTCGTCCATGCCAGGAAGAACAAGCTGGTCAGGGTAATCAGGATGACCGGTGCCACGGTGCCATGAAGCAGGTCGAACAGGGCTTTGTCGGCTCGAAACGCATAGAACAACGCGACAATCCGCACTTGGTTGAGGCAAAAAACAAAGACAGCCCCCGCCATCAGCCCAAGCAGACGGTTGCGCCACGGCAGCGGAAATGCAACGAAGGCGGCAACCAGCAGGAACAGGACGTCGATGCCTTCGCAACCGTTAAGGATATTCAGGCCGCCGCCAGGTGCCCTGATCCGGCTACCGTCAGCGGTTGCATGCACTTCGGGGGTGAGAAGGACAACCAGATTAGCCGCGGTCTTGACGGTGACAGTGTCAATCAACAACCGCTCCACGGCAGTACCGCGTGAGTTCTGCCAAAACACGTGCAGTAATGCAAAAACAATAAGAAACAGGACGCCTGAAATCAGCGGCGGGAAAGGTTTTAACGAAGACGGCGGCGATTCGCTCTGCGTCGACAGGCAGGACTCTGCCCCGGATGTTGGCCATTGAGCCACAGACATAGCCTCCGCATTTTGAAGACATGAAGCTTATTCGCGCTTGATGTCAGTTGTATTACCAGCGGTGTATTGCTACAAACATCATACGAAATGATCTCCAAAAAAAAACGAAATAATTCCTCAATCTTGTGCTGGTAGACTCAGCAAACTGATCATTCGTTATTATCGAAAACATCCTTCCGGGGAAGCGAAAATGCACCGTGATTTAGTCATTGATTCCCTCGTGCGCGACTGCATGGAAAAATTCATTGAGTCCCGCCATACGTTGTGGTTTCAATTGATTCTGGCAAATGGGTTCAGCGGCTTCGCCAATATGAGCGACGAAGAGTTGCGCCGTGCATGTGCCGAACGCGGGTTGCGTTGCGAAGATGATCTTCATGCACAGCAGCAGGAGGAATTCAACGATGAACCTGAGACGGACGATGACGGCGAAGACGAATATGAGGTACGCAACATCCTGCTTGCTGCCAGGTATTCCGAAGCTCCGGAATATCTCTAGTGGTTAACCGCCCGCCAAGTGGCCGCCTGCTGATCGCCGCACTGCTCGCTTTCAGCCTGTCCGTTGCGACACCAGTAATGGCCGATGTTTTCTATTTCGTCGCAGATGACGGCACACCCCATTTTAGCGACCAGCCTTCGGATTCACGTCATCGCCTGTTCCTCGCCGTTGGTGGCAAGACACGGGCAGCCGGGAAAGTATCCCGTCCTGGCTTGCGTGAGGCCAGGCGGCACCTTGCGGAAGAAATCGCGGCAGCAGCACAGGCGAACCGGATTGATGTGGCTTTGCTGCATTCGGTAGTCGAAGTGGAATCGGGCTATAACCCGAAGGCCGTTTCACCCAAGGGGGCACTGGGTCTGATGCAGTTGATGCCTGACACTGCCCGCCGCTACGGCGTGACGGATCCGCTTGATGCAGCACAGAACCTGCAGGGCGGTGCACGTCATTTACGCGATCTGCTGGACAGGTTCTCCGACGACAAGAAACTGGCTCTAGCCGCTTACAACGCTGGTGCGGGTGCCGTCCTGGCGCACGGTCGGCGCATTCCACCTTATCCGGAAACCATCCGCTACGTACCGGCCGTTCTACAACGCTATGAACTGCTGCGCAGCGGCGCACAAACAGTAGCTAACTGATCACGCAGCGCATCGCGCGCCTGGCGAGAAACGGTAACCACTGCCGCGTACTGTCTGAATCAGTATGTCACAGCCGCTCGCTTCGAGCGCAGCGCGCAGGCGGCGGATGTGGACGTCCACCGTGCGTTCCTCGACAAAGACATGGTCGCCCCACACCTGATTGAGCAGTTGGGCACGGCTGTGCACCCGTTCGGTATGGGTCATGAGAAAATGCAGCAAGCGGAATTCGGTTGGGCCAAGCGCCACATCGGCATCCGCCACTGTGACCCGATGGGAGACTGGGTCAAGGCGCATACTGCCAGCCTCAATCACATCTGCAGTAGCCTGGGGAGCACGACGACGCAGCACAGCAGTGATGCGAGCGAGCAATTCGCGCGGAGAAAACGGCTTGGTAATGTAATCATCGGCACCCGTCTCGAGCCCGGTGATCTTGTCACGCTCCTCGCTGCGCGCTGTCAACATGATGATCGGCACATCACGTGTGTGTGGCTCAGATCTAAGCCGACGCGCCAGATCAATGCCGGACATGCCGGGTAGCATCCAGTCGAGCAGGAT
>JAUSQB010000385.1 GCA_030652715.1 Rugosibacter sp. | reverse complement strand
GCGACCATGAGCCCGTATGAAGTGTTGCAGCCTGGCGCATCCGTTGAATTCAACAATGAAGAGGCGGGTGCAGTATGGCTTGCCCGTCTGCAGGACACCTGGCCACACACGATATGGCTTAACCCCGAGCCCGAGCGCTTGTGGGATTACCGGCAGTCGATTGATCTGATCCGCACGATTTTCCGCAATCGCATGTATCCGCTGACGCTAGAAGGCCTGGAGCGTGGCATGCGCGAGCTGAATAAGTAGCTGCATGAATAACTGAGCAAACTGCGCTGACCTGAATCAGCCCAGCGCATTCGCTGGCGGAGCAACTTTCATGACTTCCTCTATCGTCGTCAGCCCTGCCGCTACCTTTCTGGCACCGGCGATACGCAACGATTTCACGCCTTCACGCATCGCCTGCTGACGCAGGGCATCCAGGTCCGCCTTGGTGGCGATCAGCTGCTTGAGTTCGGCAGACAACGGCATGATTTCGTAAATCCCGATCCGTCCCTTGTAGCCGGTCATGCGGCAATCAAGACACCCGACAGGGCGATACAGCGACGCTGGCTGCTTTGATTTCCATGGCGCCACCAACGCATCCCATGCTGCTTCGTCTTCAACGCGCATGCCGCTGGGCTGCTTGCATTGCGGACACAAAGTGCGCACCAGCCGCTGCGCCATGACGCCGACGACTGTTGCTGACAGCAAATAAGGTGGCACGCCCAGGTCAATCAACCGCGTAATGGCCGAGGGCGCATCATTGGTGTGCAAGGTGGACAACACCAGATGCCCGGTGAGTGCGGCCTGAATCGCCATATCCGCTGTTTGCAGATCACGGATTTCGCCCACCATGATGATGTCCGGATCCTGCCGCATCAAGGCGCGAATGCCTTCGGCAAACCCCATGCCGATATCCGGCACAACCTGCACCTGATTGAACGTGGGTTCGATCATCTCAATCGGGTCTTCCAGAGTGCACACATTCACTTCGGGCGTGGCCAGCGCTTTCAAGGTGGAATACAGCGTGACCGTTTTGCCGCTGCCTGTTGGCCCGGTGACCAGAATAATGCC
>JAUSQB010000383.1 GCA_030652715.1 Rugosibacter sp. | reverse complement strand
ATGATTTTTCCTGCCGCATTCAGCGTGGCGACAAAATCGGGTTGATCGGCCCCAACGGCGCAGGTAAGACTACGCTGCTGCGCCTGCTGCTCGGTGAAATCGAGCCCGATGCGGGACATGTGCGCATGGGTAGCCGTGTTGAAGTCGCTTACTTTGACCAGTTTCGTACGCAGCTTGACCCAGACGCTGCGTTAGTCGATGTGATCAGCCCCGGGTCGGATTATGTCGAAATCGGGCAGACGAAAAAACATGTCATCGGCTATCTGGAAGACTTTTTATTTGCGCCCGCGCGTGCCCGCTCACCGGTTAAGTCACTCTCCGGTGGCGAGCGTAATCGCCTGCTGCTGGCGCGGCTTTTCGCCCGGCCCGCCAATGTGCTGGTGCTGGATGAACCCACGAATGATCTGGATATTGAAACGCTGGAATTGCTCGAAGCGCTGTTGCAGGATTACGTCGGCACGGTTTTTCTGGTGAGCCATGACCGCGAATTCTTGGATAACGTGGTTACGCAAACCATAGCCAGCGAAGGACAGGGACGCTGGAAAGAATACATTGGGGGTTATAGCGATTGGCTGCAACAGCGGCCATCGGCCGATGGGTCTAAAGGCGCCAGCGGCGCATCAATGAGTACAGTTCCTGCGAAAAAAAGCACCGTTAACAAAACCTCAGAGCCGGTGGTTGAACGTAAAAAAACGAGTTTCAAAACGCAGCAATCCATTGACCAATTGCTCGCGCAAGTGGCAGCGCTGGAGTCTCGGCAAGCCCTGTTGCATGGGCAAATCGCCGAGCCGAGTTTTTATCAGCAAGCTGCTGACAAGCAAAAGAAAGCGCATCAAGAACTCGCTGAAATAGAAGCTGCAATCGCTACCGCCTTGGCGCAGTGGGAAGCGCTGGAAGAAAAAATATAATGGTGCATGATAATTGACGCCGCTGATAAACGCATTTACTGAATAGAGACCTATATATCCATGAATCTATTAACCCAGATTGTTGCCGCCGAAGAAGATGAAGTAGTCGCGATTGGCGAATCATTGCGGCCGACTGACGAATGGAGCGGCATTGAGCGACGCGGCATTGATATCGGCAAGATCGTCATGCTGCATACCTTGCTGACCAATGACGATTTTGATGCGGCGTGCGCCCTGTATGAGCCGCTGTATATCGGCAGCGAAGGGGCTGTGGTTTTAAAACTGGCCGATTCAGTCACAGAAAAGCTTGCCGAGCTGGATGAAGAAGCGCTAGAGCAGGTGGCTCAGGAGCTCGCCGCGACAGCTGAATTTGAAATGGAAGGATGGCCGGAGGATGACATTCAATCCATGATCATGGACTTGGCTGATCTGGCACAGCTGGCCTCAGCCCAGGAGCAGGCACTGTTTGTCTGGATGCATCCATTGCTCACTTGAATCCCTGTTGAACCCTCGCTAAACCGCCGTGTCTGCCGACAGAAGCTGGTTTGTTTATTTGATTGAATGCATCGATGGCAGCATCTACACCGGCATTTCAGTCGATGTGTCAGCCCGGTTTGATGCGCACTGCGCGGGCAGAGGCGCGCGCTATACCCGCTCGCATCCGCCGCTGCGGCTTTTGGCAAGCACTGCCTATCCCGACCGATCCACTGCATTACAAGAAGAATATCGTATCAAGCAGCTCACTCCGGCGGCGAAGCGGGCTTATGCTGATATCCTCATTGCGCGCGAGAATCGACTCACCACATGCATGATCGCCACTGCACAGGAGCCCTGAATGAAACGTCTCTCACTTAACAGCTGGATATTTCTAGGCGCGGCCACAGGCGTGGCGCTGGGCTTGGCTTTTGCCTCGTTGGGTGCGGCTTCTCCCGTTACACAGCAAGGCACTTATCTTGCCGGGCTGATCGGCACGCTGTTCGTGGATATGCTCAAGATGATCGTCATTCCGCTGGTGTTCACATCCATCGCCGTTGGCGTTGCCAACTTGCGGCAGCACCAGCAAATGCATCGCGTGTGGACGCGCACTGTCGGGTTTTTTGTTTTCTCCATGGTGCTGGCCATTATCGTGGGCCTCACCGCGAGTCAAATTTTTCGTCCAGGACATGGCCTGCATTTGGAGATGTTTGCCCATCTGACGACTGATATGCCTGTGAAAACAAGCTCAGCGGCGGATTTTCTTGCCCAGTTCTTGCATGCCATTTTCATGAACCCAGTGAAAGCCATGGCGCAAGGCGATATTTTTGCTGTGGTGGTCTTCGCGCTCATTTTGGGTGTTGCCCTCGTCAAAGGTGGCCCGCGCTTTGCTCGCGTGCATAGCCTGCTCGAAGAAGGGCTCGGCATCATGCTCATGCTGGTTGGCTGGATCATGCGCCTGGCACCCTTGGGGGTCATGGCCTTGCTTGCCAAACTCATGGCCACGCAAGACGCCGCCATGCTTAGCACGCTAGCCAGCTTTATCGCCGTGGTTATCGGCTCATTGTTGTTGCATGGCGCGGTCATTTTGCCGCTGATATTGTATCTGGTGACCGGCATGACGCCCT
>JAUSQB010000382.1 GCA_030652715.1 Rugosibacter sp. | reverse complement strand
CCACGACAGAACCCGGCTTATCGGCGAACTTCCCACCGGTTTTCTTGCCGGTTGCCAGGTTTGTTGCCCCTGCAGAATCTGCGTGCAGTGGCTGCTCTCGGCTTGATCTGTGCCCGGGCATGGCGATCGCCTTCATGCTGCTTGTCAGACCACCCGAAATCCGCACGCTCAGATGCGTTCATCTGCGGTTTCCAGGATAATATCGCCATGAACACAAGCATGGATAAGAAAAAAGGCATTCTGCTGTTTGGTCATGGTGCGCGCAATCCTGCATGGGCGATGCCATTCCAGCATATTCGAGACGCCATTCTGGCGCGTGATTCGGCCGTTTTGATCGAACTGGGATTTCTGGAGCTGATGCAGCCCAGCTTTGCAGAGGGTATCGACATTTTAGTGCGCGAAGGTGCGACCGAGATTGTCGTGGTGCCGATTTTTGTAGCGGGCGGTGGCCACGTCAATAAAGATTTGCCGATGTTGGCCAATCAGGCGATGACGCGTCATTCCGGGCTGATCATTCGCCTGGCTCCTCCGGTAGGCGAAGATGCATCGGTGTTGGCGGCCATGGCAGACTATGCGCGCACGGTGCAGCCTGTCGAGTAAATCGGTAGCGGCAAGTCTGGGCGGAAGTTTTCGGCCGATGGTTTTTGTTGCTGTTTAATTTTGTACGGCAAACAGCCGCGCCAACTCCGCCCCCGGGGATGACGCGCGCATGAAGGCTTCGCCGACCAGGAACGCGCGCACGCCGCCCTCATAAAGCCGAGCCACATCGTGCGGCGTCAAAATGCCGGATTCGGCCACCAGGATGCGATCTGCCGGAATGCGCTGGCGTTGCGAGAGCGTGGTTTCAAGGCTCACTTCAAACGTGCGCAAGTTGCGGTTGTTGATGCCGATCAAGGGCGTGTTGAGCTGCAAGGCAATGTCCAATTCAGTCGCGTCGTGGCATTCCACCAGCACAGCCATGCCCAGCGCATGCGCGATGGCTTCCATCGCCTGCATCTCGGCG